>CAYWAD010000233.1:0-1011 GCA_964456045.1 uncultured Lachnospiraceae bacterium | reverse complement strand
AAGCTCTTCGGAACTCACCTGCATAGCAGGTGGTTTATTTTCATTTCATTACAATTAAAAACACCCTCTCCTGCGGGAGAGGGTCAGGGGGTGAGGGTTTGCCGATATTAATAAAAAAATTAATTAAACAACTTGTATTTGCAGCTGGAAGGGTGCAATTTTTTGCACCAAATTATTAATAATCAATCAAATTAATTTTCAATTCTAAATGATTTTTGTTATCCGTAAAAAATTAAAAACACCCTCTCCGGCGGGAGAGGGGTTGGGGGTGAGGGTTTGCAGATATTAACAAATAAAATTAATTAAACAACCTTGTGCTTACAACATCTTGTTACTAAAAAATAACATACAAGATATTGTTTTTATATAACCAAAATACATTTTCTTGTTTTGTACTTATATTTTTTAGTCAACCCTCATCCTAACCTTCTCCCGTCGGAGAAGGAACTTCAAATAAAATTTAAGTTTTAAAACATATAAAAAACTTGCCTCAAAAATTTGATTTTGAAACCATTGTTTTCGAGAGAAAACACTGCGTTGAAAAATTAAATTTTGTGGCGGGTTAAAAAGCTGGTAGGGTGCAATTTTTTGCACCGGAATTATTTATAATCATTCAAATTAATTTTCAATTCTAAATGATTTATATTATCCGTAAAAAATTAAAAATACCCCTCTACGGCGGGAGAGGGGCGGGGGGTGAGGGTTTGCAGTTGTCCGCAAATCCTACCGATAATAAATCCGCACCGCAAATCGGTAAGATGCTGAAATACGCCTGATATAATGTCCTAAATAAAAAAATTATGATGAATTTCAACGGCTATTCAGCATGACAGCAGGACTTATATTATTTTTTGTATAAATAAGTAAATAAATTAAAATAGAAGTCCATAGTGGAGAACGGAAACAATATCTTATTGAAGAAACAGCAAAGCCCGCACTGTCCGAGGTCTTTTTAGAATATAGGTATAGCAATAATTAACAGAAAATCCGATTTGTATAAATCGGATTTTC
>CAYWAD010000232.1:0-1017 GCA_964456045.1 uncultured Lachnospiraceae bacterium | reverse complement strand
TGATACCTCCCTCTCAGAACAAGGGTATGGATTACAAAGAATACACCGAGGCAAAACGAGGTACAAGCTGGAAACAGAAACTCAAACAGACCATTGACCGTTGCGTGATTACGGCGAAGGACTACGATGAGTTTTTGAAACTGATGCAGGATGCCGGATATGAAATTAAAACCGGCAAGTATATTTCCTTCCGAGCCGAAGGTCAGGAGCGTTTCACTCGTGCCAAAACCATTGGTGAGAACTACACTGAGGATCGTATCAAGGAACGCATTCAAGGACGGAATCCCCGTAAGCATCAGATGCAGACGAACAGAAAGTACATCTCCCTCATCAGTGACATTCAGGATCGCATTAAGCAGATCGATAGCAAGGGCTACGAGCATACGATGAAGGTTAAAATGCTCAAGGAGGCGGCACGGACGCTGAACTATCTCACGGAGAATGAACTACTTCAATACACTGATCTTGAAAAGAAAGTTGATGACATTCACGCATCCTATGATCGCACCGGTGCTGACTTAAAGGCAGTGGAAAGCCGTCTGCGAGAGGTGCAGCCTTTTGTAAAAAACATCTCCACCTATCAGAAACTCAAACCTGTTTTCGATGCCTACACGAAGGCAAAAGATAAACAAGGTTTCCGAGCAAGGCACGAGGCTGAACTTGTTATTTTTGAGGCGGCAAAGAGTACGCTTCTTGCCATGCAAGGTGATGAAAAACTTCCGAGTTTGAAATCTCTCCAAGCCGAACAACAACGACTTTTGGAAGAGCAACAACACCTCTATGCTGAACGGGCAAGGCTCAAGAAAGAAACAAAGATGATTGACACCATGAAGGCAAATGTCGATGACTTTCTCAGTCCGACGCTTGCACAAGACAAGGATAAAACAAAGATAAGCGAACTTGAATAAACGCACAAGCCTGAGCCGGTGTCTAACGACCAGCTCAGGCTTTATTCTTAGCCGACCACTCCAAGAACTTGAAATTATTTTTGAATTTTCAGAGCATCATATTGAAAAA
>CAYWAD010000231.1:0-1025 GCA_964456045.1 uncultured Lachnospiraceae bacterium | reverse complement strand
CACCAAGGGCTTTGCGAAAGGCATCCTCATAGCCTGCCACACAGGAGATCACCAACCTCATGTGTTGAAGCACGCCTTCTTCCAGCACCACCGCACGGATGAAGTGGGTGTCACAGACTTCTTTGCCCTTTTTACGGGAAGTGGAGCACACGAAGTGGTCTTGTCGGGTTTCAAAACTATTGCTGGTACAGTAGTACAATTTTTCACCGCAATCGGCACATCGAACAATACCGGAGAACATATTGGTTTTGCCGGTTCTTGATGGTCTTCGTTTGTTCTTGCGAAGCTCCTGCACACGGGCAATGCTATGTACTTTAGTGTACCGGAAAAAGGCGGCGGATCACTAATCATCGATGACGATGGTGGTGTGTTGTATGCAGATTCATCTGTTGGCTACAAACGGCATTTAGATGCTTATCTCAAAGGGGTTCGTACCCCATTGGATTAAGCATCGTATAAAAGCACAAATCAATTACAGGGGAGTTTTTCGTTTATGACTGATTACTACAAATTATTAAATGTTGAGCCATCGGCATCAGCCGATGAAATACAAGCGGCGATTAAAAAAGTTCGCCGGGTTTGGAATACACGCTCAACAAACCCCAATGCAGATATTAGAGCCGAGGCAGAACAGTGTATTCGTGATATTGCTCAAGCTGAAAAGATTTTGTTAGATGCAGGAGAGCGAGCAAAGTATGATGTTGCTCTTTCACAAAGTTGTAATTCTGCACCTACGTCAACAACATCTTCTCAGCAGCAGTATAAATCCTACGATGCCACCCTCGTGATGACCGATGACGGAGCCAAGACCCTTTACAGCTTCGACTTCGGCAAATAACCTTCTGCCGACCTGTGGGCGTAACCACTCCCATAGGTCGGCTTCCTTTTTTAAGGATGATGAGGATACCCAACAAAAATAACCTGCCCTTAAAAAAGGACAGGTCATTTTCTGTGTTATTCAAGGAGATCCGTGACTTCGCATTTCAGAGCTTTGGCAAGCCGAATTACAATGTCAAATTGTGCTT
>CAYWAD010000230.1:0-1035 GCA_964456045.1 uncultured Lachnospiraceae bacterium | reverse complement strand
ACGCAAACGCCGTTCGCGAAGCACTTGTCAAAGCAGGCAGAGAGGATCTTATCGGATTCGACGAGGAATGCTTGGTTCGCCCGGCTCGATCATATTCGCAAAAGCAGAATTTTCATGACAAGCCGAAAAAGTCGGGCAAAAACGGCGTCAAATCCGCTCACGCGCAGTCTACTAAACGTGACGCCCCCCCAAAAAAAGGAGAAAGAAAGCCGGATAAGTCCGACTCCAAAAATGATCGCTCGCGGAAATCGAATGCAAAAAAGCCGAATTCGCCGTCCGCCAAAAGTGCGAAAGCACAGCCGAAACGCAAACACTGACAAAATAAATCAAGCCTTACTGCAGATCAATAAGTAAGGCTTGATTTTTGCACAAAAATCGCTCTCTTTCAAAAAAATTACTTGACTTTTTGATTGGATTATGTAATAATATATTTTACGTTAAAAAGTGAGAATCTGTGAAAACAGTTTCATATACGGAGGGTTATCGAAGCGGTCATAACGAGGCGGTCTTGAAAACCGTTTGAGAGCAATCTCACGTGGGTTCGAATCCCACACCCTCCGGCAAAAAGGTTGCATAAAATAGATGCAGCCACAGAAACCCCCGATTTTATCGGGGGTTTCGCCGTTTCTGCGGTCGAAAAACACAAGGGTAGAATGACAGATGAAAACCGCCCATTTTGCTAAACCGAGAGATTTGAACTCTCGCACAACCAAATACAAACTGCCAAACGCATGGATCAACAAAAGTCCATGCGATTTTTGTACCCATTTTTATAAATTTACGGAGGTAACCAAATGACCATATACAAAAAATGCAACGAAAGGCACAACGTTAACACCGCGTGATGATATGCAATTTACATATCCGTGTTTTTTAATCAAAAGCAAAAATCGGCACAGTTAAACTGTGCCGATTTTTCACTGTAAATATATAATTTTTACTTGCCGCGTATCGCGTCGATCGGGCGCTTGGAGGCAATTTTCTTAACGGGAAGGAAGCTTGCAATAGCCGCTACACCGACGGAAACGGCAAAAA
>CAYWAD010000229.1:0-1038 GCA_964456045.1 uncultured Lachnospiraceae bacterium | reverse complement strand
AAATTTTTGTCACATATAAGAAAAATAAAAATACATCCGTTTTCAAAAGATATGCGTATTTTCGAAAAATCCGTTTCCTTTCCTGAAAAATTAATCGTTTCATTCAAGAAGGCGGAACTTAATAAACATCTTGTTTGTAAAATGTCGGAAGAATAAATATCATAATATTTGTCAAAATCAGATAAATTTAATTCCGCCTTTGTTAATTTCCTAATGGGGATATTATCATTTTTGCGTAAAATCAATGTTTCTCCCGAAATTTTTTTGTTTGAAGAAACTTTAAACAATAATCCGTTTTCGCAACTTAACGTAGCCGGTTTGATTTTTAAATCATATAATTCGACATGCAAGAGCTTATATGAACCTGAAAAACAATTTTGAATTTTTAACTTGTTAAACCCTTCAAACAAAAGGAGTTTATTTATATTCGTTCCGCAAAAATTATTCTCACGTTGAAAATCACCCAAAAAAGTCAACAATCTCGGAAAAATTTTCTTCTTTATTTTTGCCTTATATAACTTTGCAATAACTTCCGAAATAATTACAACAATAAAAGCAGAAATCAAAATTAATTCGAAATTTTGCGGAAACGATAATAAAACCGTACTCAAATATATAAACAA
This sequence comes from uncultured Lachnospiraceae bacterium, assembly GCA_964456045.1. Taxonomy (GTDB): domain Bacteria; phylum Bacillota; class Clostridia; order Oscillospirales; family CAG-272; genus DTU064. The sequence goes on along the minus strand of CAYWAD010000229.1, from coordinate 415 downwards.
ACACGCAAAAAATGTTATTGCAAAAATATGTAAAAATCTGCATTGTTCAACATCTTTCATATATTTCGCAAAAGCATTTCGGCAAAATTTGTGCAATTCATTATAATTATTTTGCTGAAAATATAACTCGTTATTTAACATCATCTTTACTCCGTATTAATACACTATCATTACGGGTACGAATATCCTTACAAAAAATATATTAAATATCATAATAAAACACTCCTGTAATTATAAAAATATATAATAATACAATTCCACTTTTTATTACTTTTTAAACAAGAAACGGAACTTTTGTTAAGTTCCGTTTCTTTTGTAGGGTTGAAATTTAATAACTAATTAGTTATAATACATGTAGGTAAAATAATGACTGAAAAATACAAAATCTCTTTTTGGCAAGATGAAAACGGTTATA
>CAYWAD010000228.1:0-1039 GCA_964456045.1 uncultured Lachnospiraceae bacterium | reverse complement strand
TGTATGAAAATAATTATAAATTTATAATATGCTTATCTAATAGTTATAATTATGTTAGAGAATATATTGATAAAGCTAAAGATATAATAAAACTTCCAAGTAATTGGAATAATAAACATCAATTATATAGTATGTGTATGCAATACAAACAAGATGAGAAAATATGTAATATACATATAATATACAATCCAGACAAACAAGTTGATGAACAAAAGATAATCTATTCTACTATTGAAAGATTAGAAAATGAATTAAAAGAGTTAAAAGAAATTCCCGAAAAACTTAATAAATACGAAAAATATTTTGACATTCAAATAACTGATAATAAAATTGAATATAAGTTAAATAATGAAAAAGTAACAAATTTATTAAAAACAACTGGATACGTATTATTCTTAACATCAGATTTAGAACTTTCACCAATTGAAGTGTTAGAAATATATAGAAATAAAGATGTTATAGAAAAGAACTTTGACGATCTAAAAAATGATTTAGATTTTAGCAGACTTAAGACACATTTAAATAATACTACAGATGGGAAAATATTTGTATCATTTATTGCGTTAATATTGAGAAGTTATATCGCAAATAACTTACCAAAAATAAAAAAAGATTTAAAGAAACAAACTTTAACATTCCAAGAGGTAATATTAGAACTTGAAAAAATCAAGTTAACAACACTTAATAATAACAAAACAACAATGATGCCATTAACAAGTTTACAAAAAAATATACTAAAAAATTATGAAATATCAGATGATATAGATAAAGTCCTAGAGATTATCTAGGACTTTTTTGTATACTATAATTTTTCCGGGAATTTAGGTTTTATTGCATTTCACCATAAATTATTCTTATCGAAATCAAAAAAATAATTATAGGTTGAAAATAGGCTTTTCACCTATAAAAAAATAATATAGAAAAAAATAATGCATTTTATATTTACAATAATTTAAAATTATGATATAATATAGATGTCTAATTAAAAACGTTTTCACAAAGGAGTGATATTTAATGCAAGAAACGTTATCAGTAAAAA
>CAYWAD010000227.1:0-1053 GCA_964456045.1 uncultured Lachnospiraceae bacterium | reverse complement strand
GCAAAATTTTTCTCTATAAAATGTTCCGATTTGGGCAGTAAATGGTTTGGCGAAACCGAACAAAACATAAGAGATATTTTCGAGTCTGCAAGGGCGTGTGATAATGCAGTTATCTTCTTTGACGAAATAGAAGCCTATGCAACAAATCGCCGCGAAGGTGGAGCAATGGAGCGTTCCGTTCCCGAATTTCTTACACAAATGCAAGGAGTAGGAACAAGCGAAGAAAAAAATAAATTACTCGTTATAGGTGCAACGAATAAGCCGTGGAAGTTAGACGGAGCATTTTTAAGACCTGGTCGATTTGATGAAAAAATCTACGTTCCTCTCCCCGACGAAGAATCTCGTAAAAAGATTATTGAAATGAGATTGCAAGGCGTTCCACAAATTGTAGAATTGAATATAGATAAATTCGTTGCCGAGAGCGAAGGCTTTAACGGTGCAGATGTAGACTATCTTTGCGAAAAAGCAAAAGAGAACGCTATACATAGAGTAATCGAAAATAACGAAACATTACAAATAATTAAAAACGAAGATTTTGAAAAGGCGTTCGAGAATATTAAAAGTTCAGTTTTAGAAAGCGATAAACGTGAAATGAAAAAGTGGATTAAAGAATTCCAAGGAGAATAAACAAACTTTAGAACAATCATTAAAAATTGTTTAGTGCAAATTAAAACTTAACAACCATATATTATAACTATGGATAGTAGAATTCGAGCCGATAGAAAAAACTAAATAATACTAAATTAGGGTTAACGGAATAAAAACCGTTAGCCCTTTTTTAATGAAAAAAAGGAGAAAACAATGAAAAAATTTCAAACAAGTCAGCAATTAAACGACTATATTTCCCAAAAAGAATACGGTCAAGAATTAAAAACGGCGTTGCAAGAATCTATAAAAGCAGTTGAAGAATGCAATAAAAACGGAGCAACGCCGTCATACTTAATAATTGCAGAAACACAAACGGAATCGGACGAAGCCGCTAAAACGTTTTCGCTTGACGAAAATCTGCCCGAATCGGATGTGTACATAACAGCCGTGAGCGGCGAAAAGTGG
>CAYWAD010000226.1:0-1058 GCA_964456045.1 uncultured Lachnospiraceae bacterium | reverse complement strand
TAAAAACACCAATAATAGTAATTAATAGAACAAGTAAAGAAATATTAATGCAAGATGATATAAATACAATTAAAACAAAAGTAAATAATATTAAATATTCATCAAATAACTTACTTGAGATAGTAGATAAAGTATTAGATATAGATTCATTAGAGAAAAGGAAAGTAAGTATAAGAGAAAGTAAATATAATGTTACAAACTTATTTAAAGGAATAAAATCCCAAACAGAATTAAAACTAAAAACAGATTCAGTAGAATTTAGAACAAACTATGATAAAAGTATTCCCAAAGAATTATATGGAGATTCAGTAAGAATAAGACAAATAGTAAATACGATACTTGAAAACGCTATCAAATATACAAAAGAAGGATTTATAGAATTAAGTGTTAATTCAATTATAAAACAAGAAATATGTAGATTAGTAATAACAGTAGAAGATAGTGGAGTAGGAATGACTCAAGAAAAAGTAGAACACTTATTTGATAAAGAGATAGAAAAAATAGAAGAAATAGATAATTCCCAAATGGATTTAGGACTAGTAAAAACAATACTAGATTTAATAGGAGGGACAATAATAGTAAATAGTGAATTAAATCATGGGACAAAATACACAATCATAATAGATCAAAAAGTAGTAAATAATAAGAAAACAAAAACAATAGAAGCAGTAGAACAATATGAAGAGATGTATTTAAGGAATAAAAAAGTAATGTGTATTATAAATGAAGAAAAAATAAGTAAAAGAATAAATAACTTATTTAAGAAATATCCATTAGATATAGAAATAGTAAAATTAGGGCAAAGTTGTTTAGAAAAAGTAAGAGCAGGAGAGAGATATAACTTAATAATAATGGAAGAACACATAGAAAAATTATCAAGTGAAAATACATTATTAAAATTAAAAACAATTGAAGGATTTAAAACACCAGTAATATTACTAACAGATATTAAAGATATAAATGAAAAAGAAGAATATTTAAAATTAGGATTTACTGAAATAGTAACACTACCCTTAAAAAAAGAACAAATAGAAGAAATTGTTAATAAATACATAAAT
>CAYWAD010000225.1:0-1070 GCA_964456045.1 uncultured Lachnospiraceae bacterium | reverse complement strand
ATATTGAAGGCTTTCAAAAGATGAGTAAGGTTTATGATTCTCTAATGAAGAGCGGCAAGTTCAATTTGTGGACTATGAAAAACTTTTCCCAGTTATCGCTGGGGGTCTATTGAAATAATAGGCTAACGGGGAATCCTAAGTCTTGATTGGATATGGAAATCCCGTGGGAAATATAACTAAATAAGGAGGATTGTGTAGTATGAAGCAATATTATATTTATCTAACTACTAATCTTATAAATGGAAAGAAGTATATCGGACAGCATTATGGAGAATTAGAAGATAATTATCTCGGTAGTGGTAGTGAGCTAAAAATAGATATAAAAAAATATGGTAAGAATAATTTTAGTAAAATTATTTTAGAGATATGCAACTCTTATTCTGAACTTAATCAAGCAGAATGCAAATGGATAAAAGACCTAAATGCTGTTCAAGATGAAAATTATTACAATATCGCAACAGGCGGCGGTAATGGAAATCCTTTAGCGGGATTGAGTGAGCAAAAGTTGAATGAAATGAAACATAAATGGTCTTTTGCTGTCAAAGGTGAAAGGAATTATTTTTATGGTAAGCATTTTCAAGGAAAAGATCATCCGATGTGGGGAAAGCATCATACCAATGAATCTAAAGAACGGATGAGACAAGCCAAAATAGGAGGTAAAGCACCTACTGCAAAAAGCGTAGCTATTTATGACTTGTTTGGAAATTATGTTCGATCTTTTGAAACTCAACGTGAACTAAAAATATTCTTAGGCCTAAGCCCAAATGGGAGTACAGATACTTTGAAAAAGTATATTGAAAACAACAAACCCTATCATGGCTATATTGTAAAATATATTTAGTTATAAACCTGTATCGACTATTCCCCAGGCCTTCTGGGCGGGGAAGTAGGGCTACTATTGATACGTAGCTGGGTTTTAGGAAACGAAGCCCATGAAAACCGAAATGGTTTCCTTAGTATAATATATACTAAGTAAAAGATAGTCAGTACTTATAGAAATATAAGAATTATATGCACTGCCGCACAGAATAAGGCAGAATCTGCGGATTTCGTTGACTCTGTTGGAGAAA
>CAYWAD010000224.1:0-1080 GCA_964456045.1 uncultured Lachnospiraceae bacterium | reverse complement strand
TCCCGCCAGTGGGCGTGGACGGTATAGGGCTCCAGCTTTCCGGTCAGGTCGCAGGTGCCGGATTTGTGGAAGCGATCCGGAAAGACCTGATAAAATACGGCGCCCTCTGCCCATTCGGGAATTTTGGACTCTCCCGGAACGCAGCTTAGCTGCCAGCGGTCACCGGCTTCCATGTTGGTGTCGTCACCGATTTTGTAGAGGGAGAAACCGCCCTGTTCGGTCTCTATGGTGAAATAATAGAAGTAAAGGCCGCAGGAATGCAGACGGAAGCTGCCACAAAAAACGTCGTATTCGCCCTGCCGGCGCTGCCAATCCATTGGCACTTCCAAGGGGGTGCCGCCGTCGTCGGCACAGATGCGGCAGGAAACGATTTTCGCCTGCACGGTGCAGGGAATATGAATATGCAGGGTACATTCCTCCCCGGGGGAGAGCGTACCGAAAGGAGATTTAAATTGGGTTTGCTTGCTGTCAAAAAGAATACGCATAGGTTGCTCCCGAAAATGTATTTTTAGGTTGCTCACAATTTTTAATTATACACCATCCCCGGAAAAAAAGAAACCCCGAAGCGGAAAATTTTCTTGCTCTGCTTCGGGGCGTGTCTTATTTCTCCGGCTTCATCCACCAATATTAGGATAGCAAAATACGAAAGAATAGGTATTTTTAGAAAAAAGCCAGTTTATCCTTGACATATCGTAGAAAATATTCTAAAATACAATCAGAAAGAATCAATAATGGAGGCACTTCCCATGTTTAACAGCGTCGAATTTGTCCGAGAAATTTGCCGAACGCGGAAAATTCCGATTTCCCGGCTGGAGCAGGACTGTGGCCTGTCCAACGGATATCTCAACCCCAAAAAGTTGTCGCGGATATCCTACGACCGGGCGTTGCGCATTGCCGAATATCTGGACATTCCGGCGGAGCAGATTCTGACGGGAGAAGATCCCCGTTCCCTTTCGGGCAATGGGGCGGCGCGGGACATTTTGGAAGATGTGGATGTGGCTTTTTACGGAGAATTCCGGGAGTTGGATGAAAATGATAAGGAGACCGTCCGGGACATGGTGCGTATCATGCGGGAAAGGC
>CAYWAD010000223.1:0-1088 GCA_964456045.1 uncultured Lachnospiraceae bacterium | reverse complement strand
AATATGTTTAAATATGCAACTAAGGAATTAAGTCAAGACGCCTTTATTTGTTGGTGTATTAATTGGATTAACTATCCAGATGACAAATTATATAATCTTGGAAAGGATATGTTAAATGCAATTATTACAGATGATAAAGGGAAAAGAAAATTTGAAATAAAAGATGATACAAAAGTAAAAATAATAAGACAATATGCTTCAATTGATATTTTATTAATAGTAGATAACAAGTATATTGTTATAATTGAGGACAAAATAAATTCATTTAATCACGGACAAGTTTCTGCAAAAGATAATCAAAAGATGATTTACAAATATAAGTTAATTAATATATTGAGTAATAGCGAAAACGTTGAGAAGGACGGCACAATTAAAGCAAAAACAGATAAGGAAGAAATAAGAAATGCAAATAAAAAATGCGAAGAATTAGGACTAGAAGAATTTAAAAAATCTAATATTACAGAAGTTTATTTTAAAACTGGAAAATTTGATTTAATAGATAATCAAGTAATAGCAAATAAAATAAATGCTTATAAAATATTAGAAATTTTAGAAAAATATAAAAATCAAAGTGATATAATAAAAGACTTTTTTGACTGTATAGAATTTAAACTTAATTTATATGATGAAGAAAAAGTAGAAAAAATTGTAAAAGAAAAGAAAATAGACCTAAATGAAACTTTTGCTAAAAGATATATGATATATAATTGCTTCGGAATTGATGTTGACGAAAACTATAAAGGAAAAATGAATTTAAGATTAAAAGCAGGAGGAATAGATTTAACAGATAAAACTTCAATATGGACACCATTATTATACAGTAATAATTCTAGTCAATGGAAAAATAAAATAAATGAAAATAATGATACAATTACAGAAATAAGCAATAGTAAGAAAAATTTAAAAACAAGTAATATATATAAATATGTTTTTGCTAGAAGAAAAGATAGTTTTAATGACATCTATTTTGAATTTCTTGGAGTGTTTTATCTAGACACAAAAAAAACAACACAGGAAAAAAGAGTATGGAAAAAATATGACTTTAAAAATAATAAAATAACGCTTGACGTAAATGAAATTGAAAAAAT
>CAYWAD010000222.1:0-1091 GCA_964456045.1 uncultured Lachnospiraceae bacterium | reverse complement strand
AAAGCCGGATGATTGTATAAGCGGATATAACAAGTCTGACGGGACGTATTATTGTACAGAATGGGAAAAAGTTGAGTATTCTTGTGAAACATATTGCGATACAGTTTGGAACAAAAATACCGGTTTATGGGACACCACTTGTAGTTATACATGTCCGGGAGAAATGTACGGGCATCCCGGAAAAACTTGCTATGGGGTTGAGTTTAAATCGCAGACTGTAAGTTTTGAGTGTTATTAATCGGTAGGATTAATGCCTGCAACATCTTGTTATTTTTGGAGCAAGATGTTGCTATTATATGTTGAATATTTTGTTTTATTTATTTTAATTTTAAAAGAAAATTAATTTTATTTAAGGACTTCTGCAAACCCTCACCCCCAGCCCCTCTCCCGATGTAGAGGGGTGTTTTTAATTTTTTGCGGATAATAAAATTAAAATAAGAAATCAATTCGATTAATTATGAACAATTCTATTGCGAAAAATTGCAAACTACCTGTTTCAGAGCCCTCTCCGATTGCAAAGGGAATTAACGTTATTACAAAGAAACATGAAAAATCAACAATCTTAAAGCGAGCTTTTGTTAAAACATTAGCTCTCTTAAATTTTTATATAAAATGTAGTAAATTCATCTTTTTTGATAATTTTATCCGATGTTTTATTAAACTTATGAAATAACTTTTTCTTCAAGTTGTTTTTTATTATGAATAACAGAAGAAATAAATGCTGAGCCGACTATAATCAAACCTGTTCCGCCCGTTACGACTTCCGGTATTTCAATTCTTGTGCTTACAAACATAATTATTGCAAGAAATCCGATTGCCCAATGTGCTCCGTGTTCAAGGTATAAGTATTGTTTCAAAGTTTTCTTCTCAACCATAAATACGGTTAAAGAACGAACAAACATAGCCCCGATTGCCAAGCCGATTGTAATAATAATAATATCCTTACTTATTGCAAAAGCACCCAAAACACCGTCTAACGAAAAAGAAGCATCGATTAATTCCAGGTACAAAAATCCGATAAAACCGAGTTTTGCGGTTTCACCGACGATTGCTGCTTTTTTCTCTGCAATTTGTTCCAACAAATTACTTAT
>CAYWAD010000221.1:0-1097 GCA_964456045.1 uncultured Lachnospiraceae bacterium | reverse complement strand
TGCACCATTTGTGACCGAGATAAGCCTCGGACTGCGCGATTTCGTTTGTGTGGTGCGGGAAGGCGTTATCTATGCCGCCGCAGTGGATGTCCAAATGTTCACCGAGATGTTTGATGGAGATCGCGGAACATTCGATGTGCCATCCGGGATAGCCTGTTCCCCACGGGCTGTTCCATTTTAATTCCTGATCGTCAAATTTGCTCTTTGTGAACCAAAGCGCGAAATCGCACTTGTTTCGCTTTGCCGTGTCTTCCTCAACGCCGTCACGAACGCCGACAGCGAGATCTTCCTCGTTGTGCTTGTTGAAAACGTAATAATCGTCAAGCTTCGACGTGTCGAAATAGACATTGCCGCCGGATTCGTAAGCGTAACCGTCTGCGATGAGTTTTTTGATCATTTTGATGTAGTCACCAATGCATTTTGTTGCAGGCTCGGTCACATCGGGCCAACGAATGTTGAGCTTTTTGCAGTCTGAGCGGAACGCATCTGTGTAAAATTTCGCGATTTCGAGGACGGTCTTTTTCTCGCGCTTTGCGCCTTTGAGCATCTTGTCCTCGCCCTCGTCCGCGTCGCTCGTGAGGTGACCGACGTCGGTGATGTTCATAACGCGCTTGACATCATATCCGGAATAACGGAGGTATTTGTCGAGGATGTCCTCCATGATGTACGAGCGGAGATTGCCGATGTGAGCGAAGTGATACACTGTGGGGCCGCAGGTATAAAGGCTGACCTTGCCGGGCGTATGGGGGATGAACTGTTCTTTTTCGTGAGAAGCTGAGTTATAAAGATAAAGCATATTGTCAAATTCCTTTGTCGTGTTCTTTTTCTTTGTGCGGAGGACCGCTGATGATGATAGCCGCGCAGATCGCAAAGATGATTACGCTTGTTGCAACTATTATGAGAAATTCCGCAACGGTTGATTCATCTGTTATGATCGGGATGTAGTTTGAGGCATTGAACGCCATGTGAAACATGATTGAAACAAGGACGGAATTGTACTTTTCGTAGAGATATGCGAGTACGAGACCGAGGATAAAGGCGTAGGTCGCGGAAATTATGTGACCGTGCGCGATACCGAATATAAACGCCGATATGAT
>CAYWAD010000220.1:0-1107 GCA_964456045.1 uncultured Lachnospiraceae bacterium | reverse complement strand
TAGGTTCAGATAGTGTGCTTGTTCATAATGCGTGCTCTACAAAAACAACAAAAACCGAAACAAGCAAACAACCAACAAAAGCAGAAGTCAAAAATGCAAGACAAAGTGCTGTAAGAAAAGCGTGGAAAAATGAGCAACAGGCAGTAATGAATAACACTTCTCGTTATAGTTGGACTGCTTCACAAAAACAGGAATTGTTAAAATATGGTAAAGTAAAAGGTTATCAAGGTTGCCATTTAATTGATGTTAGTAAAAGTGCTGGAAATCTGAATTTGATAGGAAATCCAGATAATATTGTATTTTTACAAAAAACAGAACATTTATTCATACATGGTGGCTCTTGGAAAAATGCTACTGATTTAGCAAAAGTAAAAGAATTATTGCCATGGGTGGTTGAACAATTAGCAAAGCTTGGACTTTAAAGGAGAAAATAAATGTATTTAAATGATTTAATTCAATCAAAATGGAAATTAGAAAAGCAAAACGAAGAAGGCGATATTTATGTTGTAATGAAAGAAGTTTCAGATAAAACATATTTCCATTTGTTGTGTAAAAAAATTGATAATCAATATTACGACAATTTTGAGAAGACTTATAATATTAAATTATTGCCAGAATTAAGGGAATTTTATAATAATTATAATGGTTGTAAGTTATTCCATTCATCTATTGTTATATATGGTATTGGTGTAGGGGAATCTAAACCTATGGATTTTTTCATAAATGACCTTAATAAGCATAATGAAATTCCAAAAAGTGAAATTACACAAGAAGAACTTGATGATGTTGTATTTTTTGGCGGTGTAGGGGATTATAATTTATATTATAAACAATCCGAATTAAATAATCCAAAAATATATCTTTCTCCAAATGGAAATATAACCCCAAAACAACAATTTGGTTCCATTCAAGAACTTATGCAATTTTATTTTAAATATTTAACCATTGAATACAATGAAAAAGGATATAGAAAACACCCAATTACAGAAAAATGGTGTAGAAAAATTCCAGTTATAGCAAATTCATTTAATGGCGATATTGATTGGGAAATTCCAACAGAAACACAAGAAAAAACGAGATAATTAAGGGATATAAATGATAAAACTA
>CAYWAD010000219.1:0-1124 GCA_964456045.1 uncultured Lachnospiraceae bacterium | reverse complement strand
CTGGAGGAAAAGAAAGAAAAATCGATTCCCTTAGTAGTGGCGAGCGAAAAGGGAACTAGCCCAAACCAGACAATAGTCTGGGGTTGTAGGACATTCAATACGAGAAAAAAGTTACATTATAGTTGAATTACTTGGAAAAGTAAACGATAAAAGGTGATAGTCCTGTAAACGAAATAATGTAAACTCTAGAGTGTATCCTGAGTACGGCGAGGCACGTGAAACCTTGTCGGAATCCGCGGGGACCATCCCGCAAGGCTAAATACTCTCTAATGACCGATAGTGAACAAGTACCGTGAGGGAAAGGTGAAAAGAACCCCGGGAGGGGAGTGAAATAGAAACTGAAACCGTATGCTTACAAAAAGTTCGAGCCCGTTAAAGGGTGAGAGCGTGCCTTTTGCAGAATGAACCGGCGAGTTATTGTATAATGCAAGGTTAAGGAGAAAATCCGGAGCCGAAGGGAAACCGAGTTTTAATAGAGCGACATAGTATTATGCAATAGACCCGAAACCGAGTGATCTAGCCATGAGCAGGATGAAGTAATAGTAAAATATTATGGAGGACCGAACCGACGTACCCGGAAACGTGCGCGGATGACTTGTGGTTAGCGGAGAAATTCCAATCGAACTCGGATATAGCTGGTTCTCCCCGAAATAGGTTTAGGCCTAGCCTTGAATGAATCCTTATGGAGGTAGAGCACTGAATACACAATGGCTTCACCTAGAGGTACTGAGTGTAATCAAACTCCGAATGCCATAAGAGAATATTCAGGAGTCAGTGTATGGGTGATAACGTCCATACGCGAAAGGAAAAGAATCCAGATCGCCAGCTAAGGTCCCAAAAGTTGTGTTAAGTGGGAAAGGATGTAGAGTTGTAGAAACAGCTAGGAGGTTGGCTTAGAAGCAGCCATCCTTTAAAGAGTGCGTAATAGCTCACTAGTCGAGTGAAACTGCGCCGAAGATGTACCGGGGCTAAACACAGTACCGAAGCTGCGGACTTGTGCAATAGTACAAGTGGTAGGGGAGCGTTCTAAATGCGCTGAAGATATACCGTGAGGAGTGTTGGAGCGTTTAGAAGTGAGAATGCCGGTGTGAGTAACGAAAAATGGGTGAAAATCCCATTCACCG
>CAYWAD010000218.1:0-1126 GCA_964456045.1 uncultured Lachnospiraceae bacterium | reverse complement strand
AGCGGACGCAAGCTGAGAAGAACATCCAGATGGTCATAGAACACCTTTGCAGAAAACGGGGCATTACCTGTGAGCATATCAAGCTGAAGCAGAGTGCAGATGAGATTTGTGTGGCTGTCAAGCAAGGGTTCTCCAAAACCCATACATATATCAGATCGAATAACAGCCGGGATATTGCACTGGCAAGAGACCTGTTCTTCAAGATGAAACAGAAAGCAACACTGAAAGGAAACAACGAATATGAGTAAGATATTTTTCACCGGCGATCTGCATTTCGAACACGAAAATGTGATTGCCTTTGATGGCCGCCCTTTGCAACGGTGGAAGAAATGGATGCGGAGCTCATCCGCAGATGGAACAATAAGGTTGGCAAGGGTGACCTGGTCTATGTTCTTGGGGATATGATTTGGAAGACCCGCAACGATGATGCACCAAGCCTTATCAAGAGCCTCAACGGCCAGATCATTCTCATTAAGGGAAATCACGACCGCTTTCTCCATAACGCCAAGGCGAAGGCGGCTCTTGCGGGGCTGAAGGACTATGACGATATCTGCGTCACCCTAGAGGACGGCACCAAGAAGCGGGTCATCCTCTGCCATTACTTCATTCCCATGTACAATGGACACCGATACCAGGGCATCCATCTTCATGCCCACTCTCATTTCACGGATGAGGCCGACTATGAGGTGGACTTTGCGGACAAGCTCAATGCAGAGGGCGTCCGCAACGAAATCTACAATGTGGGCTGTATGTACTGGAACTATGAGCCGGTGACGCTGGATGAGATTATCGCCCACGACAAGACGGTTTGCCCAAACTACGGTACAAGGTCAGACGCAAAGGAAATCGGAGAATAAACAAGCAACCTCGTAAGTTCTTTGGTTGAACCTACGAGGTTGTTTCTCATTTTAAGATAATCCAGGAACCCGTCTTTCTTGAACCTTCCCTGGCTACATACCCACCATCTTTCAAACTTTTGATGGCTCGTTCAATAGTTTTAGGTGTCACATTAAATTGGGCTGCAATATCATCTATTGTAGCAGTTGGATTGCTCTTAATCCATTCATATACCGACACTGCTCGCTTATTTATTCCGACATTTATTCCGACATTTATTCCGACATTT
>CAYWAD010000217.1:0-1137 GCA_964456045.1 uncultured Lachnospiraceae bacterium | reverse complement strand
GTGACTTGCCGGGAAGATAGGTAATGCGAACACAGACCTCCTACTTTCGTAGGAGGTCTTTTCTTTTCCTGTAAATACCTGCTTGGATTATCGGTTTTCATAAGCAAGACCAGTAAAATTTTACGAAAAACGCTGTCATCCAGACCAAGCATTAGCGAGTGGAGGGATCCTTGTGTGTTTGTCTTGAAATAGAAAAACCGCTCTGTAAAAACAAAGCGGCAGAATCAGAAAAATCCGACTTGCAATTACAAGCCGGATGTGCTATTATAATGACGGAAAGGATTCCGACGAACGGTACCTCCCCTGCGTTAACAGAAATTACTCCGTCTTGGCTTGGTAGGCGTAAGGACGGGGTAATTTCTTTTTATGGAAATTACTTCTTGTTCTTAATATTAAGAACAAGGGTGATGATCGCAATGATGAGCGTACAAAAGATGTACAATTCTTCATGTGTAACCATAGCCTCACCCCCCTTTGCGTCTTTCTCCCTGAGAAAGACGCAAAGGGGGGAGCACCGTCTGCCGTAGGTGGTATCCCTTCCGGGTCTTTCGACTGCTTTCATTCTAACGCATTTCGATATAATACGCAAGGTTTATTTTAAAGCACCAGGTTGGAAAAAATACCTGGTGCTTTTCCTGTTTGCAGAGATCCATCTCTTGAAATGGAAGCAGGGCAGATCACCCCGATATTGAATTGGAATGCTACCTTTTCTTCCGGTTCTGAGCAGGCAGAAGGGTACATAGTATACAATACGCATAATACACAAAAATTAATGAGAACAATTGTACTTTTTGTAGATTTTCGTCATCTGACCCATATTGCATAGTGACAGAAAATGGTATTCGTGGTATAATCCATCCTGCAGGATCCCCTAAGCAATCTTTATCTATTATAAGGAGGATGTATTCATGGCAAAGTACATTATGGCCCTGGACGCAGGCACCACTTCCAACCGTTGTATTCTCTTCAATGAGCACGGTGAAATGTGCAGCGTCTCCCAGCGTGAGTTCACCCAGTATTTCCCCAAGCCCGGCTGGGTCGAGCACGACGCAAATGAGATCTGGGCCACTCAGCTCGGCGTTGCCGTGGAAGCAATGCAGAAGATCGGCGCCACCGCCGCTGACATTGCCGCCATCG
>CAYWAD010000215.1:0-1204 GCA_964456045.1 uncultured Lachnospiraceae bacterium | reverse complement strand
TGATAAACTACTTTTCTTATTTTACCCTTTTCTTACCATTTTCACAAGTCCCATTTCTGTAACCGTCAGCGAACAGTTCAGCGTAACAGTTCAGCCCCACAATTCATAAAAGCGTCTGCCAACCAAACTGTTACAAATTTATTACAAAATGGGTAGTGACGGAAATCCTGTCCTATGCTATAATAATTTCCGTGGGTGCGTATCCCACAGGAAAGACAGAAAGTGAGGAAATTTAAATGAAATACTTAAAGGCATTATCTATTGTTGCCTTATCAGCAGCTCTTATATTATCCGGCTGTGGCAAAGATGAGGAAGAGGTACAGCCCGTCGTAGAACCGATCATTCAGGCACAGCCCACTCCGGAAGCCACTCCCGAGCCTGCTTCAGAAGAGGAAGAGGTCGAAGATGATGTCCCCCCCGAAGAAGGTATGGTGCGCAGCCCGCTTACCAACGAATGGATCAGCGGCGATCTGGAAAATGCAAGACCGATCGCAGTGATGTCCCCGAACGATTCCAACGCACTGCCGCATTACAATCTTTCCAAGGCAGATATTCTTTACGAGGTTCCCGTAGAGGGCGGCATCACACGAAGCATGGCAATCATTAAGGACTGGGAAGGCTTAGACCGCATCGGTAATGTACGAAGCTGCCGTGACTACTTTGTATACTGGGCACTGGAGGCCGATTCCATCTATATACATTTTGGCGGTCCGTTCTATATCAATGATATCATTGAACAGCCGAGCACCGATAATATTACCGGATGTAATTACGGTGAAACCCACCATGACGGTCTGTATTCCAATGCCTTTTACCGCTCCACCGACCGCAGTGCTCCGCAGAACGCTTATACAAGCTCCGACGGTATTAACGAAGCGATCGAGAGCTTAGGCTTCTCCAAGACCTACCGTGACGAATATTATCAGGGCGCACATTATAAATTTGCTTCCGAAAGCACACCGAACACACTGGAAGCTTACAGCGATGCCATCGATGCCAAGGAAGTGGATCTGACACCGGCTTATCCGATCACCAAGACCTCCTTCACCTACAACGAAGAGGACGGCCTGTATTACCGCTATATTTACGGTGATCCTGATGTGGACGGTGCCACCGACGAGCAGCTCGCATTTAAGAATCTGATCGTACAGAGCACCTATCACGAGGTTCGTGATGCCAAGGGTTATCTGGCATTCCAGGTGCA
>CAYWAD010000214.1:0-1207 GCA_964456045.1 uncultured Lachnospiraceae bacterium | reverse complement strand
GCTCCAGCTTTACCACATATCCGTCAATCGCCATTTTGCGAAGATACGCCGCCATATTGATTGTACCGGCTTGTGCCATTCGCTTGTCGATGAGTTTCCGTTCCTCCGGTGTTACACGGAACTTTACTTGAATGGGACGGTTACGGTTTGCCATTAGAGTTCAGCCTCCTTTGCCTTAGCGGGAGACTTCTTCGGCAAATCTGCTTTCGCTTCATTCAGCTTTTGCAGAACAGAAGGCTTCTTTTCTGCCACTCGTTCCTGCTCCTTACGGAAACAGTTCACGAAAATATTGATAAGCCCAGGGTGAGCTTGGTGGCACACAAATTCACGGCTTTGCTTTTCCCCATAGAAGTTTCGGTCATTGGGAACGGGAACGGTTTTCGCCCATTCCTTATTTTTCGTGTCAATGCGTCCGTCCCAATCCTTGTCCTGCACGGTTGCCGCAAGGACAACAGCAGTTCGTTCCATGCCGAAGCGGTCAATGACCTCTTTTACGCAGGCAGCATCCAGACGGTTATCTCTGTAATGGTCGGCAATAGATTTTTCGATGGCATCCCTGCAATCCACATTGGCACGGTGGGACTGACGGTAAGCATCCAGCTCGCCGTTTTTCTTGGCGTGAGCAACGGAATGAGGATAGACCGGCAGAGTGCGAAGTGCTTCACGGAACTTCTCGATATTCTTGTCCGCACGGCTTTCAATGCAGTCACGGATATTGTCCATGTGGTTATCTTCCAGATCAGCAAAATCTTCATAGATTTCGGAAAGTGCATCTGGCGATGCAAGCAGGGCTTTTGCCTGCTCATCGCTGACATCCAGATACTCCATTGCATAAACAATATCCTGTCGGATGGTGAACTCATAGGCGTGGTTCAAGATTTCTTCGGGTGGCTGGGTCAGCAGCCACTCCTTGAAAGTCTTTTGCTCGTCAGCGAGCTTGTCATACAGCTTCATATTCAATTCTTCATTGGTCATCAGCGTTCCTCCTTTGCGTGGGGCTTCTTGGCGGCGGCAGGCGTGTCCTGTCCTTTCAGATCGTTGAGCTTATCCAGCACAGACGGCTTTCTTGCTTTCGGCTTGTCCTCTTTCATGGGCAATACCACGATATTCCCATTTGCACGGAGGAACATTTCGGGTCTGTGAAAATGGTCGGCAAACTTCTCCATGAGCTTGGGAGAGAGCGAGGAGAAATCCTCCTCGCCCAATC
>CAYWAD010000213.1:0-1219 GCA_964456045.1 uncultured Lachnospiraceae bacterium | reverse complement strand
GTGGATACCGTCCTCTGGGCATAAGGAGTTTTATGGGGTACGTATTGGTTGCAGCCTTGGTATTTGGCTTGTGTTTTTGTGTAGATAAGGGATTTTCCAAAATTTTTCGTGGCACGCAGCAACATAAGAGCGGCCTTTCTGTCCGCTACAATAAGAAGTTTGCTGCATTTGGGTTGATATTCATGATTTTGGGAATTTCCGCTTTGTTTGCCGGAAAGGGCGATTTGGTTTTGTCCATTGGTGGCGGATTTGTTATCCTGCTGGGGATCGGCATGATCACATACTATATGACATTCGGTATTTTTTATGACGAGGATGAATTCCTGCTGACCACCTTTGGCAAAAAAAGCGCCGTTTATCCCTATAGTAGCATTGAAAAGCAGCAGTTGTTTTCCAGCGGTGGGACGATTGTGGTGGAGCTGTATCTTAAGGATGGAAAATCCGTTTCGGTGCAGTCAACAATGGACGGCGCGTATCCTTTCCTGGATAAAGCTTTTGCCGGCTGGTGCCGACAAAAGGGAATCGATCCGGAGGACTGCCCGTTCCACGATACATCCAAGAGCCTGTGGTTTCCGCAAACGGAGGAGCAGTAAATGCATATTCCATCTGTTACGACTGACCGGCTGGAACTGGTTACTTTCCAGGCGGCACTTGCGGCAGCAAATCAGCCGTGCGAAAGTTATGATGTGCAAAAATGGCTGTACGTTCCCAATTTTTATTCGGAGTACCGGTACATATTGGGCACGCGGGGAAAAAAACCGCTGATTTGCATTGGAATCAACCCCTCCACGGCCGCGCCGGACCATTTGGACAATACCTTAAAATCCGTGGAAAGAATTGCACTGCATAACGGTTTCGATAGTTTTATTATGTTCAATGTCTATGCCCAGCGCGCCACCAGTCCGGACGATATGGAGCGGCAGTGTAATCCGCTGCTTCATCGGGAAAATCTGGAAGCTTTCCGATACGTTTTGTCCCTTGGGGAAGAACCGGCAATATGGGCAGCTTGGGGCGCGATCATCGAAAAACGTGCCTATTTGACGGATTGTCTACGGGATATGCTGGCTGCAGGAAAAGCCTGCCATGCACGCTGGCTTTGTGCCGGAGCAATTTCCAAGAAAGGACATCCCCACCATCCTTTGTATCTGCGTAAAGATGAACTGTTGCGCCCCTTTGATATAGATGCCTATTTGGAGTAATGTGCTATGAAATTATTGAT
>CAYWAD010000212.1:0-1253 GCA_964456045.1 uncultured Lachnospiraceae bacterium | reverse complement strand
GTTCAAACTCGCCCTCCAACCCTCTCCACAAAAAATCCGCCGCCTCTTCAAATAACGATATTGTGCACGGTAACATCTCGCATAAAAAAAACGGTCGCTCTCGCAACCGCTTTTTCTTTTTTCAGTTCAGTTCTAATTCGTCTATCAACTCGATGACAACTGCCGACCAATCCGATTTGTTCCACGCTCTATTTCGCAACTTTTCAAGAATTTCAATTTGCGCTTTCTTAATCTCGTCTTTCGTCATTTTTGTGTTCCTCCTTTTTAGTCCAAGTATTCGAGTTCAAACCAATCCGCAACGATTGCGATTGCATATTCGAACGTCCATTTTGCCATAAACACTCTGTTTTCGTCCGTCAAACACAATCTGTCCTTGCGATCGTATCCGCCAATGGTCGCAACGTCAATATCAAGATCGTCCAAGATTTCGTTGATTTCAAATTTGTGCGCTTCAAAATAATTGAGGGCTTCGTCTTTGCTGTCATAAATACCGAACGTTTCTTTGCCCTTTGCGCCATCGATAATGATTTGCTCAATGGTCTTGTCAGAATGGATATGTCTCGCAACGTCAACGTATCTTACTGCTTCCGCAACCATATCGTTGCCGTTCTCAAAATCAATTCCGTTTTTCTTTGCTTTTGCTTCAACTGCTTCCAATGTGAGTTTTTTCATTGTAGTCTTTCCTTTGTTTAATTCGTCAGCGGTTCTCCCTACTGCTCTTTAATACTACCATAGTATCAAAAGAATGTCAACCATATAAAGCAAAATATTTTAGGAATTTTGAAAATTTTTTTTGAATTCAAATTTGCCCCTCTTTGGGTGTAAAAACGAAAGTGTAGCACGGTAACGAATATAAAAAAAGCGGTGGCGGAAATTCCGCCACCACTCTTTTTTTCGCTTACCAACAGATATACTCGCCTCTTTGCAATACTCCGCCAATGTAACCAATTGGTTGGAATGTGTATCCGTATTTCTTAAACTCCGTCTTCACCTCGTCATCGAACTCTAAATGACATTCTCGTCCGTTTTCGTCTTTATACCAATACCATTGGGGGTGAAAGACAGTTTTGCTTTGACATTTTGCATTCGCTCGCTCTATTGCCTCCATAACGCTATTGATTGCTCTTCGATAACCAAATTGATAACGTTCATTTTGTGTGATTTGCCCTCTCATTTCCATAGCACTTTTAATCATTTGTTCCATTGTTCCTACTCCTCTTTTGTGTTTATTGGCGATTTCTTTCAACCACCTT
>CAYWAD010000211.1:0-1264 GCA_964456045.1 uncultured Lachnospiraceae bacterium | reverse complement strand
GTTTTGCTACAATAAAGGCTTCGGCGAGTGAGAAGTGATGTAAGCCTTGTGATTGCAATTCCATAAAGTTGGTTTTTGAAAATGTGATTTATGCGTTCTTGCAAATTTGGGATTTTATCTTCAAGACCAACAAGCAATCTTTTTGCAATTTCTCTTAAAAACACACCACTTTTACAGCAAGGCTCCAAAAACTTTGTGTTAGGATTTTCAAACAAGTCTTGTGGCAACATATCAAGCATTTCGTTTACAATTTTTGGACTTGTAAAAACTTCATCGGAACTCAAATTTGCCAAGCAATTTAAGACATCTGGATTATGCATTTCTTTCATCATTTGTGTCGTTCTCCTTTAATTTAAGATAGTGAATAAGTGGATAAGTTTGGATTGGTCTATCCACAAAATCTCCAAATATGGTTTGTTGTTTGTTTTTCTTTTCGCCAGTGGTTACAAGTTGCTCATACATAAAATCTCTGCGTTGAACCAAGTTGCCTTTAACAAAAGACCATTCGGCAAAAACAATCGGATTTTCGTTTGTGTCTTTCATAGACAATGCGTCTCCACACAAAATGTTTTTTGAAAGAACAAACTCCACAATTTCAAGATAGTCTTGTTTTATATTCTTTTTGAAAATGGTTTTGTAATAATCCAAAAACAAATCGTAAAGCCTTGATTTGCACTCGGCGACATTGTCTTGCATAATATCCACGCCATAGACCGACATAACTGCAATAAGCCCGTATTTTTCATACTCCCATTGGCTTTTCTTGTATCTTGCTTTGACAACTTCCAACTTTCGCCTTAATATTTCGATTAAAAAATTCCCATTGCCACAGGCTGGTTCTAAAAATCTGCTGTCAATTCTTTCGGTTTCTTGTTTTACTAAATCAAGCATTGCATTTACTTCTCGCTCGTTAGTGAAAACTTCGCCATGCTCGGCAACTCGCTTTTTTGATTTTACTTGGGCTGTCATACAAAAAGGTCTCCTTGTTTTTAAGCAAGCAGACCTTATTTTTTTGGTCTTTTTCATTTCAAAAAAGAGCCATGTATTTTTATATTAAGTGTTCTCTTTTTAGGATTTTGTATGCAAAAAGACCATTATTTTTAGTGAAATTGGTTAAAACATATACAAATTTCAAAATTTTATGTTATAATAATCTTGAAATTTAACGAAAGCAGACCATCTAATATAAAATTAGGTGGTCTTTTTTAGAAAAAAAT
Organism: uncultured Lachnospiraceae bacterium; assembly: GCA_964456045.1. Classification (GTDB taxonomy): domain Bacteria; phylum Bacillota; class Clostridia; order Oscillospirales; family CAG-272; genus DTU064. The sequence continues at coordinate 47 of CAYWAD010000211.1, read as the reverse complement.
TTTAACTTTTTTTGAAAAAGTGAATTTACTCCCTTAATTTTTTTGTG
>CAYWAD010000210.1:146-1266 GCA_964456045.1 uncultured Lachnospiraceae bacterium | reverse complement strand
ACGATTATAACCGCCAAAACGCAAAAAAAAGTTGTGAAAAAGGGTTGACAACGCACAAAAGCGGTGTTATAATAAGCACAGTTGCAAGCAACCGCCGAAAGACTTGCAACAAAAAAATTAAAAGGCGGTAAAGGTCAAAATATTATGACGAAAGAACAAAAAAAACAGACTACCACAACCACCACAAACGCAACAATAAAACCGTTGCCGACAGTCAAACAAGAACAAACGACACCACACCACCCCGCAACGCTTTTAACCGCCGAAAACATAGAGTTATTAAGCGAAATAATAGCACTACGGACAATTAAAACAAACTATGCTAAAAGCGGTATGCCGTTTATGTATGATTTATATTGCGGACTTGTAAAAGACATAAACGAAAACAAGAAAACCGCAACCCCCCTTTCGGACGGCTACGACATAGTAAGCGAAATTAAATTATATTTATTACAAAATATAGGCAAATACACAACAGACGAAAACACGAACGGCGAAAAGTGCAAGGACGGCACAACGGCGGACATATGGCGAACGGCTTTTCGTATTGCAAACCGCTATATTATAGGCGAACGGCAAAAAGTTTATAAATGCGTTTACGTGGACGAAATCGACGAAAACGGCAACCGCCTTTATTATGAAATACCGCAAGAGTGGGACATTGACGGCGTATACGACTATAAAACAATAACGGCAATTATTAAGCAATTAAAATTGACGGACACCGAAAAGAAAATTTTATATTACCGCTTGCGTGGTATAGGTATAAGCGAACAACAAAACGGCAAAACAAAACAAGTTAAGCAAGGTATAAGCACACGAACGATAGCCGAAAAAATCGGTATATCGCATCAAGCGGTGAATAAACACTTGCAAAACATACGGCGAAAAGCCGTTGAAATCGGTTTGACACCGAACGCAAAAACCGAATAAACCACCACGAACAAACACGGCAACCGCAACAAAAAAGGCGGTTGCCTTTTCTTTTGCACCGTGAACGAACGACAACGGCAAGGGGTTGCCACCTTTCACAGTTTAAGTGAACGGTGCGAACGACACCACCGCCGACAACGGCAAGGGGTTGCCACCTTTCACAGTTTAAGTGAACGGTGCGAACGAC
>CAYWAD010000209.1:0-1273 GCA_964456045.1 uncultured Lachnospiraceae bacterium | reverse complement strand
CCGATAGCAGAGATAGCAGCGAGAGCGTAGAAAAGAACGCTTACGTCAGCTGTGCTGGGGTTGGTGGTAGTTGTTGTATCAGGAGTTGTGGTAGTTGTATCTTCCGTTGTGTCGGGAGTGGTGTCTTCCGTAGTATCAGGAGTTGTATCTTCTGTAGTATCGGGAGTTGTGTCTTCCGTTGTGTCGGGAGTGGTTTCAACTACTTTGTCGGATTTCTCTGCAGGTGTTGCGGAGAGAGAGTAATAGTCAGGCATATACCAACCCATTGTGTTGGAGAGCTGAACGAAGTCTTTGGTCTCGGAATCGTACCAATATCTCAAAGAATAGATAAGACCGATTTCGAGAGTGTCGCCTGCATGACCGAGGTTAGCTTGTGTAATGATATTGCCGTCTTCATCTACATCGTAGGAGTTGTTGAGGTATTCCCAAGGAAGGAATATTTCGAGACCCCAGTGATAGAATCCGTCTTCTTCGGGAGAGCTGGAAAGATAAGAACGGCTACGGATAGCTTTAGCTACAGAGTAGTCAACGTCGGGTCTGCCCCAATTTTCAACATCGTATGCGGAAGTTTCATAATAAGTACCGCAAGAGGTGTAGTCATAGTCAGTCCAGGTATCGATTCCGGTTTCGATTGTGCCGATCCAGAAGCTAGGCCAACGATAGTCAGTGTTTCCACGGTCGGATGTTTCATCATGCCAATAAATCATGGGTTTGAAAGCGTTACCGGACATGCCGTTGTATGTAGCGGATTCTTCGCCTTCGTCCAATGCACGGATACCGTAAGCTTTTTCAAGATAAACTACATATTCTTCATAAGAAAGATGACCCAATATATCACCGAGGTTATCACAGGTAGAAGCGATGTAAAGACCGTTATCGTCCCAGAGATAATAGGTGTTGATGGTAACTTTCAATACGTCGGGCATTTCATCGAATGTGTTGTAGTCGAGAAGACCGCCGGTCCAAACAAGAGAGGGCCAGATGGTAACTTCTTCGTATGTGTCACTGTTGGGAGAAGCGTCGATGGTTACGCAAAGAGCGCCTTTCCATTCGCCTTCGAGGTCAACATGGCCGTCGAAAACGATTTCGGGGTTTTCGGGGTTGATCTTGGGAACTGTCCATTCATACTGTTCTCTAACGCCGTTTACGTGAGCATCAGCAACAACGGAGAGACCAAGAGAAAGAACGATCGCGAGAGCAAGAGCCATAGCGATTTTTTTCATTGTTTTTTTCCTCCTAAAAATTGCCGGCTTTTTCAGCCGAATGTTTTACA
>CAYWAD010000208.1:0-1286 GCA_964456045.1 uncultured Lachnospiraceae bacterium | reverse complement strand
AGCGAGTACAGAACAAACGAGAATGACGCATGGGCGATTCGTCTGCCAGCAGTACGCCTGCATTGGTCAACATATTGAGAGGTCAGATAGGTAAAGGCAATATCCACAAACTGCTGCTTGAGCCACGCATAAGGCTCTGCGTATTCCCTCTGGAAACTCATATTGACCGCCATCGGCTTGTCGGTCATGGTCATGGCAAGTGCCATCATCGCACGGTCATTTTCGATATTCCACATGGATTCCACACCACGCTTGATTACATCCAGCTTATCAAACGGGAAGAACAGATTCAGATAATCCTCTGTGGACATGGTTTCCTCTTTGATAAAATGATTTTTCGGCAAATAAACCGATTCATACGCCATAAAATTCGGTGTGGTGGGCAAAGCGGTCATCAATCCCAACAAACCGTATTTGACTGCAAACTGCCCAATGGCTTTCTGTATTTCCTGCTGTGTTTTTTTACCCGTTCCCATTCTGCCGATGTCAATGGCATCCAATACAATTCGCTGATATTCCGTCAGCGGATCATATATGCTCGGCTGTGCCGTTTTTGTCGGAGTCAGGTACAGTGTGCCGTCCTCCGTTTCTCTCCATTCGTATTCGGATGTTGTATCATAAAAGTTGACACCCTATTCTCAAGGATTTTGATATATAATCATAATCAATACGAGAACAGGAGAAAAATCTATGGCACAGAATCAAAAATCTTACGACAATGAGTTTAAAGCACAGGCCGTAAAGCTTGCCCAGGAAATCGGCGGGCATAAGGCTGCTCAGGAATTAGGAATTCCAAAGGGTACGATGTACACATGGATAAAAGCCTTCAAAGAAGGGCGTCTCAGTGCAAATGAAGCGGTTCATACGCCCAAGAATGCGTTTCCCTTAACGATGAGCTTATTGAACTCAGAAAGCGTGTTAAAGAGCAGGATTAAGGGCAAAATTTCTTTTTATTGTAAAATACTCCATGTTTCCAGACAGGCATTCAAAAATTTCTAAAAACAAAGGATGCGCCTTGGAAATATCAGGCACTCGCAGATGCCATGCTTGATATCTGCAGCGAAGACGAGTGCAATGATACTTGCGGAAGAATCCGTATGTATCAGGCCTTACAGCTCAAACAGCCTGATGGAGTATATATTCCCGGCGAGAGAACGGTTTATCGTGTCATGGAAGAAATTGGTCTTAATCATAAACCTAAACGCAAGCCTAATGGTATTACCAAAGCTGATAAAGAACCGGGGAGTGAAGGACATCCTGATTATCTGCGCAGACGGGCTTACCGG
>CAYWAD010000207.1:0-1292 GCA_964456045.1 uncultured Lachnospiraceae bacterium | reverse complement strand
GATTGCCACACCAGTGACATCGGTCACTGGTTCGCAATGACCGATATTTTGAACTCCCTGATAAATCCCAATCAATCTGCCCCAAATAAATGCACGCACCGGAGGCTTCCGGTGCGTGAAACATTATACATACTCTTTACGGGGAAGCAGGGCTGCGGAAATGGCTGCCACGCAGGGCACCGTCAGGATAATGCCCATGGTGCCACCCACCGCCCGAACCACTTCCACGGCAATAAAATCCGTATCCATCAGCTGGATGAAGGACACATGGTAGGAGTAGATGAGCACCATCATATTCAGGCTGGCACCGGCGAAGGCCAGAATCAGGGTGTTGGCCATGGTGCCGGTGGCATCCCGGCCAATGGCCATACCGCTGCGGAACAGCTCCATTGCCCCCATATCCGGCCGTTTCTGGCGCAGCTCGGACATGGCGGAGGACACGGTCATGGAGGTATCCATAACGGCACCCTCGGCGGCAATGAGAATGCCGGACAGAAGCAGGCCGTTTAATTTCAGGCCGGTGTCGTTTCTTGCCAGAATCAGTCCCTCTGCCTCGTCCATGGTGTAGGCGGTGACGTGGAGCAGCCGGATGGCCAGCTGCCCCAGCAGTGCCGCAATGACCACACCGCAGAGGGTTCCCAGAGCGGCACAGACCATCTTGGTCTGGAAGCCGCCCAAGAGGTAGAAGCAGACTGTACTGGTTACGAATACAATGGTAACCGTCACCAGCACGGTATCATAGCCCTTCAGCGCCAGGGGGAGCAGGATCCACACGATGGACACAAAGGTGAAGATCAGCCCCACCAGGGCCCGGAAGCCCTGCCAGCCACCGATAACCACCAGCGCCAGGCAAAATACCGCCGCAATGCCGATGATCAGGGGGATCCGGTCGTAATTATAGATGGACACCTGATATTCATTCAGGCCGGTGGTATCAATGCGGATGGAGACGGTGTCTCCCACCCCCACGTCCACATTGTACATGGCGCTGAAATAATTGGTGACCTCCACCATATCTCCGGCGTAGCGACCGGTGAGAATTTCCAGTTGCAGCACCACATTGCCACGAAGCCGACCTTCGATGGTATCGTCGATAACGGTATTGTCGGCCAGCACATCGTCCACCCGAGCCGTTTCATACTCGGTGCCTGCGGTGTCAGTGATGCCGCTTTCCGGCTGGCCACTGTTTGCCCACACGATTATGTAGGCAAACAGGGTCAGAAAACAGGCTGCTACGATGGCTTTGAAGAGATTTTCCTGCGTAAACCAGTTTTTCATGAAATCAGGCTTTC
>CAYWAD010000206.1:0-1297 GCA_964456045.1 uncultured Lachnospiraceae bacterium | reverse complement strand
CCACACTTTCCGAAGAAGAAAAAGCGGCAACCTCCGAGGCTGTCGGTGTGGGAGCAATCATTTTCTATTACCTATCCTCGAACCGCATCCGCGACATCAATTTCAACATGGACGATGCGCTCAATTTCGACGGAAATACAGGACCGTACGCAATGTATACCTATGCAAGAACGTGTAGTGTGAAAAATAAGGCGGCGGCAGACGGCGTAAAATCCGCAAACGGCAAAATCACCGCCGAGGAGGAGCGTCAGCTTCTTCTTACGCTCTCGCGTTTCGGTGAGGTCATCAAATCCGCAATCGGAGAGTATGAGCCCTCTGTCGTAACGAGATATATTCTCGATATATGCGCTGATTTCAATCGTTTTTATCATAATTGTCCTATACTGACAGCGGAAAATGACGAAGTTAAGTCTTTCCGCCTCGGCTTGGTCGAGGGAGTTAATTCCGTTCTCGGAAATGCCCTTGAGCTTATTTGTATGAAAAAGACGGAGCGCATCTGATTTTAAGCTAATATTTTAATTTGTACGGAGGTTTTTATGTCCGGCCATAGCAAATGGAACAACATAAAGCACAAAAAAGAAAAGACCGATGCCCAGCGCGCCAAGGTTTTTACGAAGATCGGTAAGGAAATCGCGATCGCGGTTCGTGAAGGCGGCGCAGATCCCACATCCAATACCAAGCTTCGCGATCTTATCGCAAAGGCAAAGGCAAACAACGTCCCCAACGATAATATCGAGCGTACGTTGAAAAAAGCGTCCGGTAACGATGGCACCGTTTACGAGGAAGTAACCTACGAAGGCTACGGCCCTTGCGGAGTGGCGGTTATTGTTGAAACCACAACCGATAACAGAAACCGTACCGCAGGCGAAATGCGCCATTATTTTGATAAATACGGTGGAAATATGGGCACAAACGGCTGCGTAAGCTATATGTTTACTGAGCGCGGAGTTATCCTTGTGGCTAAGGAGATTGAACCCGATCCCAAGGCTCCCAGAGGTACCAAGCCTACACCCGTTTCCGAGGATGAGCTTATGGAAGCGGCGCTTGAAGCAGGCGCGACAGACTTCGTCCCCGACGAGGAAGGCTTCGAAATTTCAACCGAGCCGAACGATCTTTCTTCGATCAGAGAAACCCTCGAAGCTGCGGGCTATCCTATCATATCCGCTGAAAAGGATATGGTTCCGCAGAGCTACGTCACACTTACCGACGAGGATGCCATCAAAAATATGAATACGCTTCTTGATATGCTCGACGATAACGACGACGTTCAGAACGTGTTCCACAACTGGGAACAGGA
>CAYWAD010000205.1:0-1298 GCA_964456045.1 uncultured Lachnospiraceae bacterium | reverse complement strand
TGTTTTAGAACAGCATCTACTACTGGACTTGTAAGAGCAGCATTTGCTTTTACAAGGCTGTCTATGTTTGTTTGAGCTATTGGAATAGCCGACAAAACAGAAGGAGATAGAGTCCCAACCGTATATCTTTCAGTGTTTTTAGGTTTTTCAATTGTTAATTTTTTATCTTCTTCCATCTGTTCTCCAAATTGCTTAATTCGTTTTTTAATTTTTTAAGTTCATTGTTCAATTCAAATCGTTTTTTTTGATTGTCGTTCGCTATTTACTTGTTTTTGCAAACGAGCAGTTTCTGCCTTCAATTTGTTGGTTTTGTTGAAGCGAGAAACAAAATCCCTTGTAGGCGCAAATGAAAAAACAAGATGCGGCAATGCGCAAACGACGCTTCTCTTTTATTGCGTTTTTCAAATCATCACCAAGCAATTTACTTGTATTGTTAATGATATCCACCATACTAATCACCAAAATTATAGATGCACTTTTAAATTTGATTTTGTGCATACGGTATACAGATAGGTGCAAAAAATTCAATAATATATTTGAAAATGTGCATTAAAAATTATGGATATCTACATTTTTAGATGATGAGTCAATATTACGCATTGACTTCTTAACTAATATTTAGTATAATATATAAGAAAATGTGCATCCGTCTGTATAGTGGATGCACATTTTTTAGTGGCATTTTTAAGGCATAATCCCTTATTATATAGCCATTTTTCACAACAATTTACTGAGTCTGTTCATCATTTCCGCTTTGTGCTCCCATAACGAATGGGCATAACGATTTAACGTTATTGTGGCGTTTTTATGCCCGAGTATCTCGGATAGCGATTTTACGTCCATTCCACACTCCAACGCACGAGTAGCAAAGGTATGGCGTAAAGAATGAAATCCTTTGTGAGAAATCTGCAACTTTTTAAGCATTAACTCAAACGTTCGTTGGTAGGAACGAACAAAAACGGGCTTTGCGCCGTCGGCAATAACAAAGTCACATTTGGAACGCTTTTTCATATCTTTTAATATTTTCATAATTGGTTTAGATAACGGAATTTGCCGCCTTGAATTCTCCGTTTTAGGGGTGTCTAAAATCCTAACGTGATTTCCATTAACACTCCCGTCATGGCAAGTTTTTGAAATAGTCATAATTCCTTTCCCAAAGTCAATATCTTTCCAAGTAAGCGCAAGTAATTCTCCTATGCGGAGGCCGGTATATAGGCATAATACAATTCCACGATATTTATCTTTTTTTGCAGATAAAGAATACTCTTCTATTTTCTTTCGTTCGGCATCATTAAAGC
>CAYWAD010000204.1:0-1312 GCA_964456045.1 uncultured Lachnospiraceae bacterium | reverse complement strand
TTGTAAAAGCAAATGCTGCTCTTACAAGTCCAGTAGTAGATGCTGTTCTAAAACAAGCTTCTATGATTTCTGCACATACTCGCCCTTTGACTGAACGTATTCTTAAAGGAACAACAATGCGGTCTGCGATGAGTTCAACTTTGACAAAATTAGCACAGAATTTCACTTCCAATTTAACAGTGTTAAGCAATGCTGTTCAGTCAATGCTTGGTGTTTTTGGTAAAATAGACTATAGCCCTTTATGGAACATACAAAGCCTTATTCAAAGTTTTGATTTTTCTAAGTACCGTAAAGAGTTAGACGACATTTATCTACAAGAACTTGCTAAGGCAAAATGGTTTCCTGTAGAAGTTACGGCACTTCATATGGACTTTTTTGCAAACATATTGGATGTTCTTGATCACACTAAACCAAATTCTAAAAATCGTGTTAAAAAATTAGATAAGGTTTTCTTTGATTTTTATGATGATAAAACAATAAATCAAATGCAACACAATTGGTCAAGGTTAGATGTTGAGTTACATATTAAAAGAATACTAAAAGATGCCGTATATGCTTACAGTTGCGGTCGATATGCTTTAACAGTAAGTGCCCTAGTTCCGTTATGGCAAGGCATTATCCAAGAAAAAGCTAAAGGATTTCAGGAAGCTAAAACGGATAACAAGACTAAAGATGAATTTAAATTGCTTATTACTCAAAATGATTGCAATAGTTTTGTTCAATATTATTTTGATGAATATGTCTTTTATCCGTGTTATAGCATTGAAGATGTTAAAGATGATGTACCGGGAAGAAATAGTGTTTGTCATTCTTGGTATAACAGATATCCTACAAAAAAAACAGCATTAAACGCAATAATATTTACAGATTTTTTATTGGAACTAGAACCGATTAACAAGGAGAAAACTAATGGATAAATTAAAAATGATGTCTATGGATAACGTGCAAGAAAATATAAAAAAGATACAACAACTCTTTCCAAATGCAGTGACGGAAGTATTGCGAAACGGAAAGCCCACGCTTGCCGTCGATTTTGACGTGCTCAAGCAGGAAATGAGTGATATTCTTATCGATGACAAAGAAGAACGATACCAAATGACTTGGCCAGACAAGAAAAAGTCTATCTTACTTGCAAATTCACCTATATCCGCAACGCTCCGCCCTTGCAAAGAGGAAAGCGTTGATTTCGATAATACCCAAAACCTTTATATCGAAGGCGACAACCTCGATGTACTCAAATTATTGCAAGAAACTTATCTTGGCAAAATCAAAATGATTTACATAGATCCGCCTTATAACACCGGTAACGACT
>CAYWAD010000203.1:0-1328 GCA_964456045.1 uncultured Lachnospiraceae bacterium | reverse complement strand
AAACTTGAATTTGCCGTTGATGATTTGCAAGTATACGAACAAAAACTTTTAATAAAGTTTACGCTTGATTTTATTAGAAAAATATTCTACTATAAATAATAGAAATGATAATTAAATTTTTCTAATAGCACATTATGGAAAGTTAAAAATAAATACAGAAGAGGTTTTTATGAAAAAATTAAACAGTTACTGGTATTGCACTGAAGATATAAGAAAGGTCAATGGAGAACGCCGATATGTTAGCGACCCTAACGGATACTTATATTCCAAGGCAAGATATAACACAAAGATTAAAGCCGAGGATTTGCCTGAATGGTACATATATGGCAGATATTACAAAAGATTTGGATATTTATCTGCAAAAGGTGTTGTAGATTTGTATTATATTCCAAATAAACATCTTAATCATTTTTTGCGTGATGACGATTTATTTATTTCGTATAAAGACAAGATTGATAGAAATATAACCCATGCGTATGATCTTTTGTGGGTGAATGGAATAGGCAATGCAAGCGGACCATATATCCTTTACATGCTTAAAGCGATTAGAAAATATTCCAATTATGATATATCTCCCATAATTGAGCAAATAAAAGAAAAGAGAGAATGGCTTAAAGAACACTATCCCGATGATTACATCTATGAGTGTAAGGATTTGGATATCGATAAGTTTTTTGAAGAAGAATAGCAATTCATTAAAAATAGCACTAGGAATTTAATCCTAATGCTATTTTTTAATTGAGTATTCTTTTAATAACGTTTAGCTTGTCCTTACCAGATTCCCTCCACAAACTCCTGTTGTAATGGAGTTTATGGAGAAAACCAAACGATTTTAACAATAAATTATACTTTATGCTATTTTTTTCTAAAATCAATTTAATTTTCTCTTGTCACAAAAACTGTATAATATTTGTGACAAATGTTTACAGTGTCATTTTTAGAATTTACAGAGACATTACAAGGGCATTTACAGGGACATTTTTATTCCAATGCATATTTTTTCCGTGTTTCAATGTAGTTTTTTTCCGTGTTTTGATGTATGTTTTTTCTGTAAATATGGTGTAAAAATAAGTTTTTACTCCTAAAATAGTGTTGTTTTTAGGAGTAAATAATATATTTTATTCCTAAATGGTTGACTTTTCTCCTATTTTGGTGTAAAATTTAGGAGAAAAATAAAAGGAGTAGGACTATGAGATTTTTTAATTATAGAGAACTTAAAGATAAAAAATGGGATAATGAGATTGTTGGATATATTGCTCAAATTCATGAACATAAAGCAAAACAAGAAATGTTTTTAAAACAGAAACCGGAAGAACTTGAAAAGTTAG
>CAYWAD010000202.1:0-1338 GCA_964456045.1 uncultured Lachnospiraceae bacterium | reverse complement strand
GTATTATGATAATTATACATTAGATGATGTATATAGATCATTAGATATATTTGATAAATACAAAGTAGAATTACAAAAATACATTAATGATAAAATTAAAGAAATTATAGGTAGAGATTCTTCTTATGCTTATTATGATGTCACTAATTATTATAACGAGATAGATTATCCTAAGGATGAAAGTGACTTAAGACAACGAGGAGTTAGTAAAGAGCATAGAGTAGATCCTATTATCCAGTTAGGATTGTTTATTGATTCTAAAGGACTACCGATAAGTATGAGTTTATTTAAAGGTAATACATCAGATACAAAAACATTACAACCAGTAATGAAAGAAATTAAAAATAATTATAATTTAAATAGACTTGTTGTAGTGGCTGATAAAGGATTAAATTCTACTTCAAATATTAATTATATAGTAAACAATAATGATGGATATGTAGTGAGTCAAATACTAAAAGGCAAAAAAGGGAAAAGATATCAAGAAAAATTATTTACTGAAGCAAATTATACATATAATGCAAGTAAAACATTTAAATATCAATTATTTGAAGAGGAATATGAAATAATCAATTTAGAAGGGAAGAAAGAAACAAGAAAAAGAAAGGTATTAATTTACTGGAAACTTGAAGATGCAATATTAGAAGCCAAGAAAAGAGATGATAAATTATCAAGAGCATTAAGATCACTTGGTAATAATGCTTATGCAATTAAACATACATATGAACAATATATAAAGGAATTACATACTGTAGAAGAAACAGGTGAAGTTGCTGATAGAATAAGTAGAGTTATCGATGAAGAAAAAGTTAATGAAGATATAAAATACGATGGATATTTTTGTATAATTACTTCTGAATTAGATTATGATTACAATAAAATATTAGAAATATATGGTAATTTATGGAAAATAGAGGAAAGTTTTAGAATAACAAAATCAGATCTAGAAATAAGACCTATATATGTAAACAAAGAATCACATATAAATGGACATTTTTTAATATGTTATGTATCTTTAGTAATAGTTAGATTATTACAACTAAAATTAAAGAATAAATTGTCAGTTGAAAGAATAGTTAAAGCATTAAATACTTGTAGATGTACTATACCAGAAAAAGGAATAATACATTTAGTTAGAGGAACAATAACAAAATCATATAAACAGGTAATGAATAAACATGGAGAATTAGTAAGTACAACAAAACTTACTGATAATGATGAAACAATGGAAGATTTATTAAACATTATTGAAAGTTTTGATTCCTACCCATATTTTTCATATTCATTACAAAATGATTTTAATAAATATTTAGAAACTATAAAATATTAAAACAAAAA
>CAYWAD010000201.1:0-1340 GCA_964456045.1 uncultured Lachnospiraceae bacterium | reverse complement strand
GAGAAGTACCTAAACGCCCTTGACATTGCTTTTCGATTTGAGTATAATAAAAACACCTAAATGAAACAAGGGTTTCAAATGGAAACAAAGGAGCTTATTATGCGTAGCAAGAATGAGAACACGCTAAGAGCAATAATTGAGTATATCAACGAGTGGTATTATGCAAATAACGATTATCCTTCGTTAGATCAAATTGCAATCGGTGTTCAAACAAGTAAAGCCACTGCGTACAGGTATATTGAGGCATTGATTGAGAGAGGTGAGATAGAAAAAAACTCACGTTTCGGCAATCTTGTAACCAAGAGCATTGCAAAATCTCTTCAAAGGACAGACCGTATTCCTATTGTCGGTGAGATTGCTTGCGGTTCGCCTATATTGGCAGAAGAAAACATAGAATCATACGTCACGTTTTCTCGTGAACTCTTGGGTGGCGGAAAATTCTTTATTTTAAGAGCCAAAGGCGAAAGTATGATAAATGCAGGTATAAATGACGGAGATTTAGTTATAATTCGTCAGCAAGAAACGGCGGATGAAGGTCAAATCGTTGTTGCTCTTATTGACAATGAGGCAACCTTAAAACGTTATTTCCTTGACAGACGTCGTAAGAAAATACGTTTGCACCCCGAAAACGATGAAATGGAAGATATGTATTTCAACACTGTGGCAATTCAAGGTGTGGCAGTAAAAATCTTAAAGGACTTAAACTAAGGTATGGTAAAACAACGGACATATTTATGTATAGACATGAAATCGTTCTACGCTTCGGTTGAATGTGCGGAACGTCATCTAAGTCCGTTTGAAACCAATCTTGTAGTAGCAGACGAAAGCCGAGGAAACGGAGCAATAACGCTTGCAATTTCCCCTAAAATGAAAGCAATGGGCGTTAAAAACAGATGCCGATTGTATGAAATTCCTAAAAATATGAACTACATTATCGCAATGCCGAGAATGAGTTTGTATATAAAGTATTGTGCGGACATATTTGAGATTTACCTTGACTATTTCTCGCCGGACGATATTCATCAATACTCTATAGACGAAGCGTTTATAGACGTTACGGATTATCTCCATATCTACAAGCTAACCGCCAAAGAGCTGGCAAAGAAACTTATCAATGAAATTGCTCAAAGAACACATATCCCTGCTACTTGCGGTATAGGTTCAAACCTATATCTTGCAAAGATAGCGTTAGACATCACGGCAAAGCATTGTAAGGATCACATAGGCGAACTGACGGAAGAAACGTTCAAACAAACGCTGTGGGAACATAAACCCATAACGGACTTTTGGAATATAGCCAAAGGAACGGCTACAAGGCTTGCAAGGTATGGCATATACGA
>CAYWAD010000200.1:0-1369 GCA_964456045.1 uncultured Lachnospiraceae bacterium | reverse complement strand
AGAATTGAGGATATGAGACATTATCTTCTATTTATCTAGTCGATAACTCTGTTTGTTTTGTTTGATTTATATGGGCTCATAGCTCAGGTGGTTAGAGCGCACGCCTGATAAGCGTGAGGTCGATGGTTCGAGTCCATTTGAGCCCACCATTGAGAACGAAAACTTGAGTTTTGTGTTCTCAGTTGAACCTTGAAAATTTAATAAAGAAGAAATGAATACGAAGCAGATAGATAACGAGAAAAAAGTTATCAAAATTAGGTAAAAAGCATTGAGAAAAGCTAATTAAAAAAGAGATCAAGCTACGAAGAGCGTAGGGTGAATGCCTAGGCACCAAGAGCCGAAGAAAGACGCGGTAAGCTGCGATAATCTATGGGGAGCTGCAAGCAAGCTTTGATCCATAGGATTCTGAATGGGGAAACCCATCGAGACTAAATGCCTCGATACTCATATATGAACACATAGTATATGAGAGGGAGACGTGGGGAACTGAAACATCTAAGTACCCACAGGAAGAGAAAATAAATAATGATTCCTTAAGTAGCGGCGAGCGAACGAGGAAGAGCCTAAACCAAAGTACTTCGGTACTTTGGGGTTTGGACTGCGGAATTGATTCTGAAGTTTTAGTAGAAGTTCGTTGGAAAGCGAAACCAAAGAGGGTGACAGTCCCGTAAACGAAAAGACGACAGACAAGGCAGTATCCAGAGTAGCACCGAGCACGAGGAATTCGGTGTGAACGCGCGGAGACCACTCCGTAAGGCTAAATACTACTTGGTGACCGATAGTGGAGAAGTACCGTGAGGGAAAGGTGAAAAGAACCCCGGGAGGGGAGTGAAAGAGAACCTGAAACCCTATGTTTACAAGCAGATAAAGGACGTTAAAGTCCGATATCGTACTTTTTGTAGAACGGTCCGGCGAGTTATTGTATGTAGCGAGGTTAAGTACTGGAAGGTACGAAGCCGAAGGGAAACCGAGTCTGAAAAGGGCGAGAGTTACATGTAATAGACCCGAAACCGGGTGATCTATCCATGGTCAGGGTGAAGTTGGAGTAAAATTCAATGGAGGCCCGAACTGGTTGTCGTTGAAAAGGCATCGGATGAACTGTGGATAGCGGAGAAATTCCAATCGAACTCGGATATAGCTGGTTCTCCTCGAAATAGCTTTAGGGCTAGCCTTGAAATAAAGATATGTGGGGGTAAAGCACTGAATGAGCTAGGGGCCTAACCAGGTTACCGAACTCTATCAAACTAAGAATACCATATGAAAGTACTCAGGAGTCAGACAGTGTGAGATAAGTCTCATTGTCAAAAGGGAAACAGCCCAGACCATCAACTAAGGTCCCAAAATTACAGTTAAGTGGTAAAGGATGTGG
>CAYWAD010000199.1:0-1377 GCA_964456045.1 uncultured Lachnospiraceae bacterium | reverse complement strand
CGTCCATTTGACCGATTTTCTTAAGTATGTATTTGGGTATAGGTTTTATCTTTTCAATCTTCATTTTATTTCACCTCCAAAGTATTTCCGAATATGCTTTTAAGCGTTTGTATTAGTTTTGTTTCTTCGATATCATTGCAAACCAAAGGCTCGTCTATATCTCCGTCGAACTCTTTCATTTCGTCTTCGGTTAAGTCAAAGACTTCGCCCGTATCTTCGTCTATAAGCCGATTATCTGCATAATCGACACGAGGAATAAACTGTGTATCACGTTCGTTTTCAACTATGTATAAATCGTGCTTTTTCACGATTTTCGCAAAATAATTTTCGGCAGCGTGGTAAGGAAAACCAATCATCGGTATCCTATTTTCCAAACCAACGTCACGGCTTGTAATAGTAAGCGAAAGTTCATCGCCGAGCATAACCGCATCGTCACCAAAGATTTCATAGAAATCACCTAAACGAAGTGCAACAACTGCCGTCGGACGTTCGCTTTGATATAACTTATAATCCGTATAAAACTTGCTAACTTTCGGCGGCTCTTTCACCTTAACAGTTTCTTCGATTGTTTCACTTTCAACGGTTAAAGTGTCTGTTATAGGCTCTTTAACATCGGTTTCTGTGAAATTGTCGAACAAAGAGAATTGGAAATTCTGTGGTTTTGTAGGCTCTTGTTTTGCCTTGTTAACGGGCTTATTGACCGACTTTTGCGTTGTTTTCTTTACTGTCGGAGCAGGCTTATATTCCGTTCCGTCGAGCGTATAAAGAGTGCCTTCGATAGAATCTTCTTCGAAATAGTGTATTGCCCAACCATAGACAATTTCATCATTCACGCAAGCACTTCTTGCTCCTTTCGAAGCAAGTTTTTGTGCTTCATCGCAAGCGTATTTCATAAAGTCCGTAAGAGTCTTTTTATTAGTTAGCGGATGTCCGTCTTTTTCAAAAGGCGTTCCGATGTTTATTTTGTCAGCCAAGATGTCACTTGCATTTTCTTTAAGATAAGCAAGCACTTTTTCTTCTTGCTCATCGGTAGCGATTAAGTTTAATTCAACCATTGTAATTCCTCCTAAAACGGCAATTCTCTAAGCAGTTCGGCAACCTTGCCTTCTAAGCGTTCAAGCGTTGTATAGTTGTTAAAACCGCCTTTGTAATCCACTTCGTTTTGAGCAGTACGAATGAGTATGTGTTTATACCACTCATTAGGAAAATATCTAACGTCACTTATGGAAATATACACATATTTGTTTTCTGTTCCGCCCTTGATAAAGGCGGAAAAGCAGTAGTGATTTTTGCCTACGTTTACAAGCTTCCAATTATTCGATGCACACATATCTTTCAAGAAGTTTATGTATTTTGTCTGAAAGGACTTATAGTCGT
>CAYWAD010000198.1:0-1411 GCA_964456045.1 uncultured Lachnospiraceae bacterium | reverse complement strand
GAGGATGGGGGTGGAGTTCGCGCCGGAGAAGGTGTTATTGAGCACCTGCGCGATGCTGCCGCCCTTGCCCATCAGCAGGATGGGAGCGACAGAGCCGAGGATCATCGAAACGCCGATAGGAATGGAAACGGCGATCGCAACAAGAAATACACCGAAAACAAGTAATGCTGCCATTTATGCGTTCCCTCCTTCGTCGATACGTTCGGCGTGCTTACCGGCCTCAGCCTCTTCGGCGGCGTCGGCCATGGTCTGCTCGATGGCAGTGAGCTCACGGTCGCCGAAGTGCCTGATGTGGATGATGATCATCTGGATGCTGCGGACCGTGCCGAGCACGAAGCCGATGATCATGAAGCTGTAGACGATCCACATCGGCCAGAGCATGGCCGGGGAGGTCTCGCCGCTTTCCATGATGTGCTGGACAACGCCAAAGGAATAGTAGCTGCACAGCGCCATGGAGAGCATGATGACAACATCAACAAAGATGTTGACGATCTTGTGCAGCGTCTGCGGCAGCAGGTCGAGCAGAACGTTCACGCGCAGCATGCTGCCTTTGCGGATGGTGTAGGGCAGGGAGAGGAAGACGCTCCAGATCCAGAGGAAGCGGCAGAACTCTTCCGGCCAGGTCAGCGCGGAGATGGATTTGATGTTACGGATGATGACCTGCACGAGCTCCACGCCGCAGATCAGCACGAGGAAGATCACAAGGAAGAACTCTTCAAAATGATCGTCCAGCCATTTCAGTACTTTCATTTACTACCTCCTGATTTGATTTGCCGGGGATATTGCCTGGGGTTTACTTATTGTTCTGCTCGTCAAGAATGGTGAGCAGCTCTTTACGCATGGCCTCGACCGGGGCTTTCTTGCCGGTCCAGAGCTCGATCTGCGCAGCGCCCTGATAGAGCGACATGCCCAGACCGTTGAGAACACGGCAGCCGGCCTCCTCGGCGTTGAGAAGGAACTGAGTCCTGGCGGGGTTATAGCATGCGTCGAAGAAGAACTGATCGGGGCGGATGAGCTCCTTGGGCATCGGGGACTGGCCGATGGAAGAGCCCATGCCCACGCCGCTGGCGTTCATCACAACGTTGCACTCGGGAAGAACGTCGGCGATCTTTTCGGGGTGGACGAATTCGGCAATGGGAGCGAAGTTGTCGTTCAAATCGCCGACGAGGGACTTGCCGCAGGGCTCGAACGCGTCGGTGACGTAGATCTTCTTCGCGCCGTGGTAGGCGAGCACGGAGCACATCGCGCGACCCGCGCCGCCGCCGCCGAAGCAGAAGAAGGTGGACTCACGGACGTTCACGCCGCCCTCTTCGGTGAGGGAGGTGTAGAAGCCGAGACCGTCGGTATTGTAGCCGATGAGCTTGCCGTCCGCCGTCTTGACGACGGTGTTGCTCGCGCCCATCTTCTGGCA
>CAYWAD010000197.1:0-1420 GCA_964456045.1 uncultured Lachnospiraceae bacterium | reverse complement strand
TGCGGTAGGTAAGTGTGGGGCAAATCCCCCATTGAACATTGAAAATTGAATACACATTCAACAGGTACATTCCTAATCGGAGGGGAAACCCTCAGCCGCATGAAGGTACGCCATGATCCTCCTGCCAGTATGGGTTATAACGGAAAGCAAGGTGGGGAGCGATTCCGAACTGATTCTGAAATATCCGGTTGCCCCGGATAAGGCGATGAAACGATTTAGGGACAATGATACTTCTCTACGGAGCTGGCGGAGAACCCGGCGGGGGTGAGATTCCCATGAGCTTGATTCGCAATCGAGCGCCTGTTGATTTCCTTTTATGCATTTGGGGGACGAGGTCGAATTAAATGCTCCTACATAGCGTAGGCCATAGCGCTTGCGTTTATGTGGACAGTCTGTCCAACTTGAAGGAAAGGAGGAAAAACCAATGGACAACTGCAAAGTGATTGCCATCACAAATCAGAAAGGCGGCGTTGGAAAAACCACAACCACAGTAAACCTGGGTGTGGGGCTTGCTAAAGACGGAGCCAGAGTGCTTTTGGTGGATGCAGACCCGCAGGGCAGCCTAACAGTAAGCCTGGGCATCAAAAACCCGGACGAGCTTCCCATTTCCCTGGCTACGGTGATGCAGAGAGTGATTGAAGACAGGCCTATCGAGGAAGGCATGGGAATTATCCGGCACCAAGAAGGTGTAGATCTCCTTCCTTCCAATATAGAGCTGTCCGGCTTGGAAATCAGCCTGTTCAACACCATGAGCCGTGAGTTCGTTCTGAAGGGCTATATCGATGAAGTGCGTCGGGACTACGACTACATCCTCATTGACTGTATGCCGTCACTGGGAATGATGACAATCAACTCGCTGGTTGCCGCTGACAGCGTAATCATTCCATCACAGCCAAGCTTCCTGTCTACGAAGGGCTTGAATCTTCTGATGAGTTCTATCGCAAGAATCAGAAAGCAAATCAATCCTCGGCTGA
Source organism: uncultured Lachnospiraceae bacterium (assembly GCA_964456045.1). GTDB lineage: Bacteria > Bacillota > Clostridia > Oscillospirales > CAG-272 > DTU064. The sequence continues at coordinate 446 of CAYWAD010000197.1, read as the reverse complement.
ACATCGATGGCATCCTGCTGACTATGGTGGACAGCCGCACGAATAACGCAAAGGATATCATATCTTCCCTGCGTTCCTCTATAGGGACAAATATCCGAGTATTTGAAACGGAGATTCCTCATTCGGTTCGTGCCGCTGAGTGTAGTCTGGTCGGTAAGAGCATCTTCAGCCATGACAGAAACAGCAAGGTGGCAGCGGCGTATGAACAACTGACGAAGGAGGTGACGGACATTGGCAGGGAAACCCAAAATCGATCTCGCTCTGACTGGGTACGATGAGCTGTTTATGGACGATGCGGCGAGAGCAGAAAACCGGCTTCCCCGTATCTACGACATTCCCCTCAGCGAGATCGACGAGTTTCCGGATCATCCCTTCCAGGTAAGGCTGGACGAGGATATGGATCAACTGGTCCAGAGTATCCGGGAGCGCGGCTTAATCACACCCGT
>CAYWAD010000196.1:0-1427 GCA_964456045.1 uncultured Lachnospiraceae bacterium | reverse complement strand
GGAAACGGCGATTTTATTTTAAGAATTGAGGACACGGATCAGGAGCGTCTGGTAGAAGGTGCTGTGGATATTATTTATCGTACCATGGAAAAGACCGGGCTTCATCATGACGAAGGTCCGGATAAGGATAAGGGTGTCGGTCCGTATGTGCAGAGCGAGCGTGTAAAAAGCGGTCTGTACATGGAGTACGCAAAGCAGCTGGTAGAAAAGGGCGAGGCGTATTACTGTTTCTGTACCAGGGAGCGGCTGGAGTCCTTAAAGACTACGGTAGAGGGTGCTGAGGAAAAGGAAATTACGAAGTACGATAAACATTGTCTACACCTGTCGAAAGAGGAGATCGAGAAGAATTTAGCCGCAGGGATGCCGTTTGTCATCCGTCAGAATATGCCGACGGAGGGAACGACCTCCTTTACGGATGTACTTTATGGTACCATTACCGTAGAAAATGCAGAGCTTGACGACATGATTCTGATTAAGTCTGACGGCTTCCCAACCTACAATTTTGCAAATGTTATTGATGACCATTTGATGGGCATCACTCATGTAGTGCGCGGAAATGAGTACCTTTCTTCCACACCGAAGTATACAAGACTGTATCAGGCGTTTGGTTGGGAGGAGCCGGTTTATATTCATTGTCCGCTGATTACGAATGAGGAGCATCAGAAGCTTTCCAAGCGGAGCGGGCATTCCTCCTTTGAGGATTTACTGGAACAGGGCTTTGTGACAGAGGCGATTGTAAACTTTACCGCACTTCTCGGCTGGAGTCCGGCAAGCAACGAAGAGATAATGACGTTAGAGGAGCTGATTGCGCAGTTTGATTATACCCATATCAACAAGTCTCCGGCAGTGTTTGATATGCAGAAGCTGCGTTGGATGAACGGGGAGTATTTAAAGCGCATGGACAATGAAAAGTACTATGAGCTGGCTCTGCCGTATGTAGAAGAGGTAGTGAAGAAGCCGTACGATAAAAAGGCAATCGCTGACCTTGTAAAGACCAGAATCGAGACGTTGCCTGATATCGCAGGTCACATTGATTTCTTCGAGGAGCTTCCGGAGTACGATACCGAGATGTATGTCCACAAGAAGATGAAGACAACAAAGGAGTCTTCCCTTGGGGTATTAAAGGATTTGCTTCCGCGTCTGAAAGAGCTTTCCGACTACAGCATTCCGGCAATCGAGGCACTCCTTATGGGCTATGTACAGGAGAAGGAAATCAAGAACGGACAGGGCTTATGGCCGGTACGTACTGCAGTTTCCGGCAAGCAGATGACACCGGGCGGCGCTTATGAGATTATGGCAATCTTAGGGAAGGATGAGAGCATCCGCCGTATCGAGAAGGCAATCGAGCTGTTAGAAAAGGAAGTATAGGAAACGGTATAGTTAAAATACAGAACGGGTAATTGCACCCTTGCAGACAAAAGGCTGCA
>CAYWAD010000195.1:0-1433 GCA_964456045.1 uncultured Lachnospiraceae bacterium | reverse complement strand
CCGTTTCCAAAATACGGCGCACCACGTTGGCGGGCATTTCCTCCACCAAATCCGCAGCATCGTCCACGTACAGTTCGTCCACCACTTCTTTCAGCTCATTGTCAGAAAATCCCCGGATCAGCAGTTCCTGTGCCTCCGGCTCCATTTCTACAAAGGTCTCTGCCGCCTTCTCTTTGGGCAACAGGCGGAACATGATGGGAATTTGGTGTTCCTCCAAATCATCAAACAGGGCAGCCACGTCGCTGGCATTCATCGTTGCCAGAATGTCCCGCAGAGTGGCATATTTTTTCTCTTCCAGCATCGCCAGAAGTGCTTTTTTTACGATTTCAAACCGTTCGGCCATTTCTTTCATCCTCCAAAATCAATTTTGGGGCGACCGCACCGGAAAGGCTCAGCCCATCACGGACTGGTGTTTTCCGCTACTTCGTCCGGGTACTGTACTGCCATTGCCTGTGTCCATGATGTTCCCTCCTTTTTGCATATTCTCGCTCCTATTTTACCCCTCCGGGAGAAACTTGTCAACCCTGCCGGAGGAAATTTGTGCCCGGCAGGGGGAGTGGGAAATTTGCACAGAAATGTCAAATGATACGTATAACGACACCCACGCAGAAAGCGGGCACAAAAGGGGCAAGTCACCGAAAGATGAACACGTCCTAAAATTTTCGCCATATCGGAGCTACTCCCACGACTGCGATTCACTTAGCCTTGTCAGGGGAGGCATTGGCTCGGTAAAATATCACTTTGAAAAATATTTTATAAATGAGAATAATTCTTATTGACAAATAGAAAAAACTGTGTTATCATACACCCGTAAAGAAAAACACGCGGCAATGGAGGTGGCTATGGAAAATCAGACGAAACGCTTTCGCAAGCGGGATGCGATTTTGGCCTGCGTTCGCAACACCACCGTCCACCCCAGCGCGGATTGGGTCTATGCCCATGTAAAAGCTCAGGTGCCGGATATTTCTCTGGCTACGGTGTACCGAAATCTGGCGCTTTTTCGGGAGCAGGGGCTCATCGCCAGTCTGGGCACCGTCAACGGTGTGGAACGGTTCGACGGGAATACCTGCCCTCACGTGCATTTTATCTGCACCAATTGTGCCTGCGTGCTGGATTTGCACGAAATGCAACTCCCCCCGGAGCTGAGTAGCGTGGCTGCGGAGACTACCGGCGGCCGGGTAGACGAATGCCAACTCACATTTTCCGGCCTTTGTAGCGATTGTTGCGCAAAACGTTCGGAAGAGACCGCCTGAGCGGTTTGAAAAATGTAATATCGTGCCGACTGGCACTGAAAAATGAAATTTAACAATTATTTTTGGAGGAAATCATTATGAAAAAGTTTGTTTGCCCCGTTTGCGGTTATGTTCACGAAGCTGACGAAATGCCCGAAGGCTTCAAGTGCCCCCTGTGCGGTGTCCCCGGCTCCAAGTTCA
>CAYWAD010000194.1:0-1436 GCA_964456045.1 uncultured Lachnospiraceae bacterium | reverse complement strand
TTAAAGAAGATGAGATTATAGATAAATTAGAAGATATAGAAGATAAGACTAATGCAATTTATGAAAAGGTAAAGAAGATATGAGCGAGAAAAACAATATTGTGTTCAAGTGTTTTTACTATAAACCCAAAGAAAAATACAACACACAAACCCAAGCAGATAAAATAAAGAAACGAGAGTTTTTGAGTTGTTCTTCCAGTTATAACTATGTCAGTTATGTCGACACTGGTGCAAGCAACAAACTCCCAAAAGACTATGCCGAGTATGTTGGCAATAATGAAAAATCTTGCGGTGCATTTAACCAAAATGGATTACTTGATGAAAAGCAAAAGAAAGAATTACGAGAAATGCTACGAAATACAAAAAGTTGCATTTGGGATTGCTTAATTTCTTTCAAAGAAGATTTTGGAGAAAAGTATTGCAGAGATTACGAGCAAGCCTATGAGTTTATAAAATCCGAACTGCCAAAATTTTTCACTCGTGCTGGACTAGATAAAGACAATATTATCTGGTATGCAGGACTGCACGAAAATACGGATAACAAACATATCCATATTTCGTTTTTTGAAAAGGAACCACAGTATTTCAAAAATGGTGGAAAGTTGGTTTACCATAACGGAACAATCCCAAAGGATATACTCATAGACAGCAAGCGAATTTTTGAGCAAAAACTGACGAATGCGACTGCTGAAATAGTTAGAGCAAGAAAAGATTTGCGTGACCAATACAACCTAAATTTGACCCCATTTAGGCTAACTAAACGAGCAAAGAAACTAATGCTAAATCTTTACGATATGCTACCCAAAACTGGCAGACTATCTTACGATAGCGAGAATATGGAAATGCTCAAACCACAAGTCGATGAGATAACACATTTGCTACTCCACGCAAACAAGGAAACATACAAAAGTTATTGTGATTTTGAAGACAAACTTTCTGAACTTTATGAGTGGCAAAATGACAGAGATTATGCAAAATCTAATAAGTATAAAGAAGATATGTTTAGACGACTTGGAAATATGAATATCCAAACAGCAATGGAGATTGGAAGACTTCGAGATAGAACTTTAAACCAAGAAATTTTTAATTCAAGACAAAGATATTTTGAAAAGAAAATACGAGCAAAACAACTGGATTATTTGCTTGATTGCTTGGAATATTATTCAAAGCTTGATGAGCAAGAGATTAAAAGATTTAGAGAATATTGCGAACACCTTGAATATATGCGAAAGAAGACTGAATACGAAAATTCTAGGCATAGTGATTACGAAATGTAGTGCTTCACTTGTAGAGATTATTTGATACAGGATAAACGGAGAAACATTTGAGCAATGTAAACCCCACAAAATTCCCCGTATTTTCGGCGATTTTGGGGTGTTACATTTGCTGACTCAAAATGTTCTCCTATATTTGCGACAACTGGGAATACCCAGTTTC
>CAYWAD010000193.1:0-1476 GCA_964456045.1 uncultured Lachnospiraceae bacterium | reverse complement strand
TGCCCTCCTACATCTCCTACGAGGTGTTCCTGTCCTACATCGGCATGGGCATGGCCGAGATGAGTCTGGGCCGCCTGATCTACGCCGCCGAGGCCGCCATGGTCACCCCCGGCTGGGAGATGGAGTTCTGGAGCCCCGTGGCCATCGCCTCCATCATCACCGTGGTGCTGTATGTGGTCGGCCAGAATCTGGGCGACGCATCCGACCCCCGTACCCATATGTAGGAGGTAGCACAAGTGGAAGAAAGAAAAGTTTTACTCTCCGTCCGGGATCTGGAAGTGAAATTCCGGGTGCGTGGCCGTATCCTGTCGGCCATCCGCAAGACCTCCCTGGACATTTATGAGAATGAGTCCATCGCCATCGTGGGCGAATCCGGCTCCGGCAAATCCGTGTTTACCAAGACCTTCGCCGGTATGCTGGAATCCAACGGCTATGTCAGCGGCGGCCATCTGTATTTTGATGATGACACCCTGTCCGATGTCCGCATTCCTTTGAATGATGCCGCATTGGCCAAGATCGCCACCATTAAGGAAAAGCTGGATGAGTTTTCCAAAAATGAGCCTGCCGCTGAGGTTTACCGTCAGCTGCTGGAGCTGAAGGCTGAGAAGCGCAGCCGCATGACCCTCAGTGAGGAGCGCAGACAGGAGCAGAAGGAGGAGCTGAAGGAGCTTCAGTTCCAGCGTACCGAGCTGTATAACCACCGGATGAATCTGAACCGCAACAAGGATAAGGCTCAGGTCAAGCAGATCCAGAAGGAGATCGCTGAGCTGGACGATAAGATCAAGGCCACCGAAAAGCGGTTTGCCCAGGAGGAGAAGTCCTGCAAGGCGGAAGCCAGCCGGGATACCGCCTATCTGGAGGAGTACCGGAAGCAGAAGCGGGCTCTGAAGGAGGAGCATCTGGCACTGGTTGCCGAATCCATCTCTGAAGAGGTTTCCCGGCGCAATGAAATTCTGGCCAAGGAGCTGTATATGTCCAGCAATCCTGGCGACAAGCTGCGTACCGGCAAGCTGACCAACAGACTGCTGGAGGCCTTTGAGGAGGCTATGAAGCTGGGCATCGACTGGAGTGACGACTGGCAGCACCGGGAGGTTTACACCGGCATCGGTGCCATGGTGCAGTTCGTGGAGCAGACCGATACCGAGCTCATCGGCAAGCGGCTGGTGGATCTGGCCTACATCCAGACCGCCAAGGAATGGATGCAGATCCGTGGCAAGCGCATTGCCACCGTGTTCCAGGATCCTATGACCTCGCTGAACCCCACCATTACCATCGGCAAGCAGATTTCCTCCGTGATTCTGAAGCATCAGAATTGCTCCGAGGTGGAGGCTCGAGCCAAGGCTCTGGAGCTCATGGAAAAGGTTGGTATCCCCAACCCGGTAGCCCGTTATGACGACTATCCCTTCCAGTACTCCGGTGGTATGCGCCAGCGTATCGTTATCGCCATTGCTCTGTCCTGCCAGCCCCAGCTGCTGA
>CAYWAD010000192.1:0-1500 GCA_964456045.1 uncultured Lachnospiraceae bacterium | reverse complement strand
TACTGCAGATGTCTGGCAGTACAGCACTAATGGCGGCAGCAGCTATGCACAGTTTTCTACGACTGCGGGTACCAGCGCCAGCGTTACGCTGAGTTCGCTTTCACCGAACACCACTTATTCGGTCAAAGTCAGAGCGCGAAAGAAAACTAACCAAGTTTATGGTACATCCAGTGCGGTAAGTGCAAAGACGCTGGGTGGCGCTATCGTCAACAGTTGCCCAACCATTACGGCAGATGCAGCGACGGTAACATTCAAGCCGAATGTTACCGTATACAATGCATCATACAGCTACTATGTTTCTATTTACAACGGTAGCACGGAATATCTGGCACTGGCGGCACGATCATGGGCAACTGGGACTGCCAATCGCACATTGACACTGACAGCGGCAGAGCGCTCCACATTACTGGCAGCAATGGCCAGCGTAAAATCCTTTACGGCCACCATCAAGGTGGTCACCAAAAGCGGCACCACACAGATCGGCAGCACATCCACAACGACCTGCACGGTGCAAACGACGGCGAACAATTCTGCACCATCCATGGGCGCGTTCACTTTCAAAGATGGACGCTCCACCACATCGACGCTTACAGGCAACAATCAGCTGTTCATTCAAGGGTACTCATACCTATATGTAACACCGGCAGAAGCAACAGCTCAAAACGGCGCATCGATCGTAAAGTATTCAGCCACATGCAACGGATACACTCTATCTAACACTACTGGCGCACAAATCAACCTCAGTACGATTACGAAATCCGGTACACTGGATGTAGTCGTTACAGCGACAGATTCCCGTGGATACACCGTGAGCAACACTCAGAAGATTACGGTTATTCCATACGCAAAACCCAAAATTTCATCCATTTCGTTGCGGCGAACCAATGATATCGAAGCGGAAATGCAACTCATATTCAACGGCAGCATTTCTCCGATCACTGTAGACGGAACGCAGAAAAACAGTTTGAAATATGTACAGTACCGATATAAGTTGACCAGTACCAGCAGCTATGGCGCATATACCAGCATATTGGCATCGGTAACACAGAGCGGTACCAGCTTCTCATTTTCCAATTTGGAGCTGTGCAGCTTGGATGCGAACTCGTCTTACGATTTCCATCTGTACATTCGCGACCAGCTGAACACACTGTCGGCATTGAACTTATATTTTACCATCCCGCAAGGCACACCGCTGGTGGCGCTTCGAAAGAAGAAGGTCGGCATCAACACACCAACACCCGAAGCGGCGCTGCATGTGGTTGGCGACACCATTCTGAACGGGGCGGTAACCGCAGAAGTGGTCAAGGCAACATCGTTAAGTGGGACCCTTCCTGTCGCAAATGTTTCTGGCACACTTCCGGTCAGCAAAGGTGGCACAGGTGCAACAACGGCATCTACAGCACTTTCCAATCTGGGTGGTTTGGCGAAAAGCGGCGGTACAATGACAGGACAAATCAAAAATGCAAGCAACGCAACTTCGTGGATCACAGGTCGTGATAA
>CAYWAD010000191.1:0-1544 GCA_964456045.1 uncultured Lachnospiraceae bacterium | reverse complement strand
AATGACTACATTTTAAAAAACATTGACATTTTGTCAAAAAAATAGTAAAATGAATTTGGTAAATTATACTAAAATTTTTAAAATAATAGATAATTTACTTTACTATTTTATGCGAGGAGGATTTTAAAATGAGAAAAATTAAATTTAAGATTTTATGTATGATGTTGTTTTTATTATTATTTAATTTTACTGTAAATGCTAATACTTATAATGATGACAATAACGAACAAGTTGAAGTAACAAGTATTGGTAATTCAGATTTAGATAATAGTAAATGGAGAGTAGTTAATTATCAAAATAATATTCCATATTTAACAAAGTCAATTGATTATAGTAGTAATATGAATCTTATTAATTATCTTAAAAAAGGTGATATAGTTTTTGAAGAATTTTGGAGTTCTGGTGATAATTCAGTTTTAGGTCACTCTGCATTAGTAGTTGATGTTTATTATGATACAACATTTAATCAAGAATATGTTCTTTTAATTGAATCAGTTGATAGTGATGGTGATCATGGTGTAATTTTAAGTGCATTAACACCAGAAAGATTTGATACTGTAAGTTCAAAAGTAGTCAGAGTTGTTGATGCAACCCAAACTCAAATTGATAATGCGATTAGTTTTGCATTGGCTCAATATGGTAAAAAATATGATTTAAATACACTTGCCTATCCAAGTGTTTCTACTGATTCTGAAAATTGGTATTGTTCTGAGTTAATTTATGCAGCTTATTATAATCAGGGAATAGATTTAAAATCAAATGAACATCTTTCAAGAATTATTGCTCCAAATGAATTTTTAAATAGTGATTTAACAAAATATGTATTAGGCTATGATTTAACAACTGAAGTTGTTTCATATGGTACTTATCATGAAATATCTTGTAATGGTGATAGTATTATGGAAAATCACAATTATATACAGTATAATTCCTGTGATCATAAATGTAAAGTATGTAATAATATAATCAATGTAAATGCACATATTTATACATCTTCATATGAGATGATTGATGAAAATAATCATATAGCATATTGTAGATGTGGAAGTAGTAATGTTGCAACACATAGCTATGTTAATACCAATGGAACTTTAAGATGTGCTTGTGGATATACTCATATAGCTGTTTCTCATGAAATAGTAAGTTATGAAGTAGCTACAACAGGCGTAAGTCACTATGCTGTGTGTAGATGTGGTGAAAGAACACTTGAATATTGTAAAGGTCTTGATACAGGGCTTGGATTTTCTGTATGTCCAAAATGCAATCAACAATTAAGAAATAGTGGTGGAATAATTTTAACAAGTCTATCTTATAACAAAAAAGAAGAGGATGAAACAGCATGAACTATTTAGAAAAAACAAAAAAACTTTATAGAATTTCATCATATATTCTAATTAGCTTAATGTTTATAGGAATATTTGGAAGAGAATTGTTTTTATTTTTATCTTTTCCTATAATGAATAAAAATGGCCTTGCAGATGAAGTTTTTGGTATTATATATTTATTTAATCTTCTAATAATAATGATTCCAACCATTATATTTA
>CAYWAD010000190.1:0-1551 GCA_964456045.1 uncultured Lachnospiraceae bacterium | reverse complement strand
AAGATCATGCTGACGTACATCATAACGCCGTAAGCGGCGACACCGTCTTCTCCGGCGTAATTAATGAGTTGAAGATTGTAAAGCATACCGACAAGGCTCATTGATATGTTGCTCATAAATTCCGATGAGCCGTTGATGCAGGCACGTTTGATAACACCGCCGTCAAAATGAGTTTTTCCCAAACGCAAGATGCTGCTGTTTTTACGTGCAAAATATATGACAGGAACACCACCGCCTATAATTTGGCTTGCCGCGGTTGCGATTGCCGCGCCGGCAAGCTTGTACTGCTGGGGAAGCAAAATTACAAGCACTGCGTCAAGAACCATGTTTGTAACGCCGGATGAAACGGTGATCATAAGACCGAGATGCGGTTTTTCTGCGGTTACGAAAAAGCTTTGGAACAAAAGCTGAAGCACGTTAAAGGGAAGTGCGATCAAGATTATTCTTGCGTAGATAACGCAATTTTCAAGAAGCTCGCCTTCTGCGCGCAAAAGCGCGGCAATCGGACGGATGAAAATGATTCCGAGTACGGCGAGTACAACGGCAATACCGAAGGAAATATATACAAACAAAGAAAAATATCTGTTTGCGCGATCTTTGTCACCTTCTCCGAATGTCAGCGATACGATGGCGGTGCCGCCTGTACCGAACATAAATCCGACGGTGGAAAGGATCATAAGAAAGGGCATGATCAAATTGACTGCGGCGAAAGGTGTTTTTCCCGCAAAGTTTGATACAAAAAATCCGTCAACTACTCCGTATATCGAGGAGAATATCATCATCGCGATAGATGAGACGGTAAACTTGAGAAGTCGTTTGTATGTAAAGTGATCTGAAAGTTGAATACGAGATGTTTTCATAAAGCGATCTTTGAAATTATCCTTTTATTTTTTCGAAATATTCCGCGCCGTGCTTGCAAAGCGGGCAGACGAAATCCGACGGAAGCTCGTCGCATTCGTGCTCGTATCCGCAGATTTTGCAAACATATTTATTTTTCGGAGCGGTAGAGTCGATTTGGACTGATGATGCATCCGCGGAAACATCGTCCTTCACGGAAAGAATGTCCGCGATCGTATCGAGTTTTGCTGTGCTTTCGGAAGAAAGCGCGGATTTGATTGTTACAGTAGGCTCGACAAACGTAAGGTTTTTGCATTCTTCAAGCATTTTTTTCATTGTGCGAGCCGCAGTCGGTGCCCAGCTTCCGTTTTCGATCAGAGCGACCGTTCTATTCGCGAAACTGCGTTCGGTCAAATGCTCTATAAATTCACGCATAAACGGGAAAATATCGCCGTTGTAGGTGGTTGTGGCAAGTACGAGCTTGCTGTAACGGAACGCGTCCGCAACCGCGCTTGACATATCGGAGCGAGCAAGATCGTATACGGCTACTGTGCAGCCGTTTTTCTTCAATGCTTCGGCTAAATTCAGTGCTGCTTCTTTTGTGTGACCGTAAACGGAGGTATATGCGATTACAACGCCGTCCTCCTCAGGGCGGTATGACGACCATTTATCGTAAAGATCAATGTAATATCCGAGATTTTCCGTCAAAACGGG
>CAYWAD010000189.1:0-1560 GCA_964456045.1 uncultured Lachnospiraceae bacterium | reverse complement strand
ATCAACTGAATACGAGAAAACAAACTTATTATTTGTCGCAGATACAAAATTATTAGAAGATTCTAACATAAGAGGGTGTGGAAGATTGAAGTTTTCAGAAAGTACAACTTTAACAAGACCAAATGAGAATAAATCAATTTGGCAACTTCCAAAATGTTTCCTGAATACCAATATGACATATCACACAAATAAAAAACGTTGGGTAGAATTGAATGAAAAATTTTGCCAACTTAAAAGTATTTGTCGAGGACAAGAATTTGTAATCAGCGAAAGTAAAGATGTTGAAAACTGGGCAACTAATTTAATTACAAAGAATCTTTTGCAGTTATAGAAAATATTTCTTACTCTAATGCTTATGATACAAACCGTCATGATGTAAAACTAGCACAAGATATTATAAACACAATGTGGAAATGGTTTTTGTAGTTTATTCTATTCCCAACACATCCCTTTCAATCTGTTCAATAATTTCAGGAGTTAGTTTTCCTTTTGGTTTTGGCTGCTTAGATTTAGGTTGTGAGTTTTCATATTGTTGAATCCGCGGAATATTTTTCAAAATTTTCATCAGCGAATAAATTTCAGATTGCGGAGTTTGCCTATCATTATCAATATCGGCAGAAATTTTTTGCATTAGTTTTCTTGCAAAATCTAAAAGTTCGTTACTAAAATTTTCTTGATTTTGTTCCGTCTCAAATCTTTTTCTATCCCATTCGTATTTCTTTTTCCAATAGAACAAAGTTCTGCGTGAAATATCAAGTTTTGTTCCAATCATATCAAACGATTGTTTTTCGCAAACATACAAATGTTCTGCCTGTTTTAATTTATCAAATTTTGTCATATTTATACCTCAAAAATGATTCTGTCAATTGTAAAATTTGTTTTATCTGATAATCTGCGCACTTGAAAATTACAAGTTCTATTAATTATTCCAAGATTTTGAAAATATTTAATCATTTGATTTAGAAGTGCTAAGGTGTTTTTTAGTACTTTTGGCGGGAAGTTTCTGCTTTTGCAAAAATAATAAAATTCTTGAATATCATTACAAGTTATGTCATTTAAGTTTTTATTTTTGTAAAATGGTGCAATGTAATATTTTAGCATCCTGCGATATCTTCTATAAGTATTTAATTTACAATTGTTTTTAACATAATTTTCTAAAAAATAATCAATTGCGGCATCAAATGTTATGACCTGAAAGTTTGTAGCTTGTTTAGCGCAAACAATAAATTCTTGTTTTAGCTTTTCTTCTTGATATTTATACAAACCTTGTTCAAAGACTATTTTACTCTCGTTCAAAAGCTGTTCAAGTTCTGTTTTACAATCGCATTCAGCAATCATTTCGATTTCATCAAGCGTAAATTCTTTTAAATGTTTTGCAAGTTTTTCGATATTCATACAATTTGCTCCATAATTTCTATTGTAATCTCCGTTAAATTATTATCTTTTGCAAAAGTTTCTATTTGATTTATCAGCTGAACAATTTGTCTAAATCTATTGTATTTCGCGTGAATATATTCAATCGAATCTGGAGTAAATGGAATCTCTGAAAGCTGTCCAATT
>CAYWAD010000188.1:0-1633 GCA_964456045.1 uncultured Lachnospiraceae bacterium | reverse complement strand
TCCTTTTGATACCCATGATTGCCGCAAAGAGAATACAGGCAATACTTCTTGGTTCGGATGGTGGTGTAGAATACTCTGCCGCAGCCCTTACAGTAAAACTTTCGGACATGGAGGTGAGTGTCCCTGCCCAACATTCTTTTCTCATAGTGTTCTTTCAGATAGTCTTGGTTTTCATATTCCCATTCAGCGTTAAAAATCATTGGCACATCCTCCGTATTGCAAAAAATATAGAGGAGTTTTCATACCCCTCTATAACAGAGGGCATGAGAATGGTCGATTTTTTCCAATATCTCAAAAATATTTTGAAATTTTTCGGATTTTTGCGATTGTCATCGGAATCGAATCGAAAGAAACGATTTTTTATCATTATATAAGAAAAATGCGAATAAGTCCATTATTTTTAATGACGGCAAAAAAGAAGCGGTATCCGAATCGAAATGGACTCGGATACCGCTTCAGGTAGTTTAGTCAAGTGGCTTATATTCCGTGACAGCTTTAAGGTATGCTTCGGGATCGCCGTTCAAGATAAGATCGGCATATTCCAAAGGTGCATTGTAGATGAGATAGTCCAATTCGGAACGCTCATACATATTGTCGGCAACTTCATTTTCCACGGCAATGGTGTTGATTGCAATCATACTGCCATCGGTGAATTTCAGTTCTACACAGCAGTTATCGAAGTTATATTCACAGGAAATCAGCTTTTTCATAGAGTTTACCTCCAAAATCATGTTGTTTGGAAGCAATGTAAGCGTGGGTTTATAGATGTGGTATCTTTAAGTGTGGGAAACTTCATTTTCCCATTTACTGACAGCTTGGGCCGTGACGCCCAGTTTTTCGGCCAGCTGATCCTGCGTGAATTTCAGGCGCTTGCGGTGCGCCATAATGCGTTTGCCCAATGTTTCTTCCATAGGTTTCCCTCCTTTTCTTTCTGAGCCTATTATATAGGCAGCAGCGGCAAATTGCTATCAAAACTTCGTTTAATTTAAAAAATTCGCCGCAACTGCCAGTTGAAAAGCCACTCAACAGCTGGTTGAGTGGCGAAGAATGTTGTGTTTGTCGATAAGATGGGAAATTCGGCACAGGATCACAGACTGTTACCACCCAAAAATCATAGCCTTGACGATGGAGATATGGCCTCCACCCTACAGAGACGGTGGAATCTTTGCCACCGTAGGGGACGGGGGAGAATTTTTCTCCATCTTGTTACTGCAATTCTATCACAAAAAAGTTTCCCGGTAAAGTGCCCATTGAGAAATGTTGCAAAAGATGATACAATAAAACCCGGAAAGGTGGGAATACTATGGACTATGAAAACTGCACCCTCTGCCCTCGGCAGTGCGGTGTTGACCGAACCGGCGGCAAAACCGGCTTCTGCGGCTGCCCGGACACCGCTCTTGTGGCCAAAACCATGCTCCACCAATGGGAAGAACCGGCGCTGGCCGGCTCCGGTGGCAGCGGTGTCGTCTTTTTCGGCGGTTGCACTCTGGGTTGCATCTATTGCCAAAATCGTGCCATTTCCGGCGGTGCTGTGGGAAAACCGGTGGACAGCACCCAGCTTCGGCATATCTTCGAAGATCTGATCGGTCAGGGGGCGGAAAACATCGACCTTGTGACCCCCACCCATTTTCTT
>CAYWAD010000187.1:0-1647 GCA_964456045.1 uncultured Lachnospiraceae bacterium | reverse complement strand
CTGGAACGTGGTGCAGTACGCCGTGCTGACCCATATGATGGCTCAGGTCTCCGGACTGGAGGTGGGTGAATTCGTCCACGTCATTGCGGACTGCCACATTTATGACCGGCATATCCCGGCGGTGAAGGCCATGCTGGAGCTGGAGGGATACGACGCCCCCACCTTCCACATGGACAAAACCATTGACAATTTCTACGATTTTACCAAGGACTCCTTCCGGATGGAGAACTATCAGTTCCATCCCTTCCCCTTTGAAATTCCCATGGCAATTTGACAGGAGCGTATCCATATGAACTTAGCGAAAATAATGATACCCAAGGTCAGCACCGTATTCTTAAAGCAATCCCACACTGTGCGGCAGGGCTGGGAAATCATGAGCAGGAACGGCTACACCGCCATACCGGTGGTGAGCAATGACGGGCAGTACATCGGCTCCGTCAGCGAAGGAGATTTTCTGAAATTTGTGATGGCCGCCGGAACCACCGATGCCAAGCATATGGAGGTTCATCGGGTAGAGGAGCTGGTGCGGAAGGATTTTTGTCCCCCACTGCAAATCGATTCCGGCCGGGACGAGGTGATCGAAGCCATCTTAAATCAGAACTTTGTTCCCATTGTGGATGACAGGAAGTCTCTGTGCGGCATACTGACCAGACGGGGCGTGATCGCCTACCTTTCCCAGGAGGACAGGACATGAAGCTTATCGTAGCCGTATATGACCACTGGGGCATTGGAAAGGACGGCACCCAGCCCATTGCTCTGACCGCTGACCGGAAATTTTTTCGCCAGCAGACAAAAGGTTGTATGGTCATCGCCGGGCGGAAAACCATTGAGGATTTCCCGGGAAAACAGCCCCTGCCGGGAAGGGTCAACGTGTGCCTGACCAGAAGCAACACAGAGTTTCCCGGCTTTACCGTCTGTCACAGCCCGGAGGAAGCTCTGTCTCTGGCAGATAATGCCGGGAATGCTTTCGTCATCGGTGGCGGCAGCATATACAGGCAGCTGCTCCCTTACTGCGATACCGCCATTGTGACCAGGGTGCATTGTGCCCCGGAATGCGATACCTTTTTCCCCAATCTGGACGAGGATTCCCAATGGTATCCTGCCGAAACCCTCCAATCCGGAGAGGAAAACGGGATCGGATACGAAATGATCGTGTATAGAAGAACAGGAAAAGTAGATGTTTTGTGAGTTGGGATTTGTAAGTTGTCGGTCATTGCGAAGTAAGTGACCGATGTCACAGGTGTGGTGACCAAAGGGAATACCTTTAGGTGCAATCCCCCAAATAGACACAAAATGTAGCGATTACCGACCAAAATGCCGGAAAAACCGGGAAATTGCCACGCCAGTGTGCGCACTGGCTCGCAATGACGTGCTTCTTTTTGGTGCGGCGCAATAGCCCGACAAATCCCAACTTTCCACCATAACAAAGACAGGAGGGCTGTGAATGTACCAGCCGTTGGCCGACCTTCTGCGGCCCACAACTTTGGATGAGGTATACGGTCAGGAGCATATTCTGGGGAAAAATGCCGTCCTGCGGCGGCTCATCGACTCCGGCAATGTGCCCAACATGGTGTTCTACGGCCCCAGCGGCACGGGCAAGACCACCGTGGCCAATATCATCGCCCAGCAGACCAACCGCACCCTGTA
>CAYWAD010000186.1:0-1660 GCA_964456045.1 uncultured Lachnospiraceae bacterium | reverse complement strand
ATTATCCGTTTTCCTTCAGGGATGCGCTTTTGATTTCCACCACCGCGTTCCCCTGAAAATCGATATACTTTGTGATTGCGCCGGTGACCGTAATCATATCCCCCTCTTTGGGTGGCTGGGTCATTTTGTCATACCGGGTACCGGAAGCATCGTAAAGCCCATACAAATACAGGCTGTTTCCATCCTCATCCTGAATATAGAGGTTCCCATAGAGGGTGCTGGTGACGGAGGTCACCGTACCGGTGAGCTCATAAAATTCCCGGGTGGTTTCGTTATCGCCCAGGGCGCTTCCGATGGCATTAGCCTGGGCAATGCTGATTTTTTCCGTCTTCACTTCCCAGTTTCCGGCCGCGATATAGTCTTTCAGCAAATCCCGGGCATAGTACTGCTCCAACCGCGCCACTTCCGGGAACATATTATACTGATAAAACGACGTATAGGTATCCGTTACGATATAATACGTCTTATTTTCATCCACCATCAAATCCGCATCATAGGCGCAGTAGTAATTTTTGTTTTTGGAATGGATGAACGTATCGTTCAGTTGTTTTCCGGTGACCTGGCACAGAACCAGGTCATTGTCAAAAGGCAGCAGGCTATAAAGCTGGGAATAGGTCACGTTTCCGGGAGAAAGTTTATAGGGCGTGCGGCATTTGATAAATCCGCCGGCCAGAACAATTTCATACTCTGCGCCCCACAGCTCTTTTCCTTTTTCCAGATAAAGCTGCGCTACCGTTTGGGAAATGGTCGCGCTGCTGCGCTCCATGCTGTTGTGTCCTAGCACTGTGGTATAAGGGTCGTCCTGTGGAAAATACTGGGTAAACAACTCTTTTATCACTCCGTCGCCCTCCAGAGAATCGTCGGCATAAACTGACGTATCCAGCGTGGAGACGGTTTTAACTTCGTAAGTGTCCGTCAGAAGATTGTAGGAAACGCTGGCGTAACTCATGGCGCTGTTGTATCCGCCCGCCTGCAGGTGGTAAACCCCGTTGGCATCTTTGAGAATGTAGTCCTGATGGGTATGGGCCTCAAAAACCAGATCCACATAGCCATCGGAAAGGGCAATGTCATAATAATCCAGCTTTGCTGCATTCTGCACGCCGGAGGTAGAATTTTCGCTTCCCTCGTGGAGGCTATAGACGATAAAATTACAACCTTCCTCCTGCCGCAGGCGGGTGGCTTCCGCCATGACGAGCTGGGTCAGGGCATCTCCGGTAGCAAACTCCACTCCGTCGGTAAATTCGCCGGAAATCGACGATTTACAATCCCCAATTGCACCAATAATGCCAATTTTTACGCCGCCGCGCTCCACAACCACCGACGGCTGACAATAAGCCGCATCCACATTGCCATCGGTCACATTGATGCCCAGAAAGGGAAATTCGGCCAACTGTGCATTGTCGGCAATGCCCTCGCTACCCCAATCGTATTCATGGTTTCCCAGAGTCATGGACACAAAATTCAGTTCATTCATCCACTGGGTCATCAGCGCACCGCGGTTGGAGCTGGATTCCACGCTCCCCTGCCACATATCCCCGGAGGACAACACAATTTCGTATGCCCCATCGTCAGCATATGCATTTTTCAGATAAGTGGTCAGCTCGTCCACGCCGGGATTGGAGGCCGTGTCGTTGAACACGCCGTGCAAATCGTTCAGCGC
>CAYWAD010000185.1:0-1663 GCA_964456045.1 uncultured Lachnospiraceae bacterium | reverse complement strand
GTCGAAGGACTATTTACGCAGGGAAACTGCGTGAGTAGTCCTTTTTTGTTTTGATAATAAGGGTAACGCATGGTGGGATAAGCCCCCACCACCCCTATTAAATAAATTTTATAGGGGATTTAGCTATGAGAGTTTTAAGTTTATTTGACGGTATCAGTTGTGGGCGTGTGGCACTTGAAAGAGCCGGTATTCCTGTTGAACGGTATGTTGCCTACGAAATCGAGCCTAACGCAATCAAAATCAGCAAGAAGAACTACCCCGACATTGAGCATTGCGGTGATGTCACAAAGGCTGATTTTACGCAGTACCGAGGGCAAATTGACCTTGTGATTGCTGGCAGTCCGTGCCAGTCACTGAGTATCGTTCAAAGCCAGACACGGAAACACCTTGATGGAAAGAGCAAGCTGTTTTTCGAGGTTGTCCGTGCATTAGAGGAAGTTCAGCCAGAATATTTCCTGTTCGAGAATGTCGCAAGCATGAACGAGGAAAGCAAACAGGTTATTTCTGAAATGCTGGGCTGTGAGCCTGTGCTGATTGACAGCAAGATTTTCTCCGCACAGCAACGCCCACGATATTACTGGACAAACATTCCGTTCGAGAAAACATTGCCTCCGGCAATTACAGAAACCCTAAAAGACATCATGGAACACGATGTTGATGAAAGTTTCTTCTACGGTTATCCGTTACTGAATGTTGACATGACAAAACAAGTTTGTGCCACGATGGATTTCAAGAATAACGATATGCACAAGCGTGTGTTTAACCCCGATTTCAAGTGCCACACTTTGACTACTTGTGGCGGTGGAAACACGCAAAAGAAAGTGATGGATGGTGGCAGGGCAAGAAAACTGACACCGCTGGAATATGAACGCTTGCAAACATTGCCAGATAATTACACTGCCGGCGTCGCAAATTGCCACAGATACAGCACAGTGGGCAACGGCTGGACGGTTGATGTTATCGCCTACATACTCTCTGGCTTAAAATAATATTATTGCGGTTTATCAAGGGATAAGCTGAGAGCCGAAGGGCTACTGAGATACGAAATGTATCTTGGTAGCCCTTTTTGCTATATATGCGGAAAAGGCACCCGACATTCGGGAGGTCACACCAAGCGAAGGGGGCGTTCCTCTAAGGGCTAAAGCAGGGCAGGACTGCATTTCCGCACAAGAGGTCGGGTAGCTCCCGAATGATGTGGGCGTAGCGGTTCACCCCACAGAGAATGAAAATGGCTGCTGAAAACGGTATCTACCGACAATCTAAGCGGCAACCGCCCAAAACATATGGAGCAGTAAGCATAATTCGGTACTGCGGCGGATTGCTAATCCGTTCACGGTCTGAGAGCCGTGTGTAGGTTCAAATCCTACCTGTTCCGCCATAACAGAGGTAGGGACACCTCTCTAAATAATTCGCAAATTGGAGAAAACCAAGCCAAAAACAGAAATCATAGTGCAAGGAAGCACTCTAAAAAATGCAGGAGGAATATTTATGGCAAAGATTTTTGATCGTATCGACGGTTACGCCGAACTGTCCGCAGAGGACAAGCTGAAAGCACTCGAAGCACTGGAACTGGATGACGGTTCTGCTGAAATCGAGCGGCTAAAAAATGCAGTTTCCAAGGCAAATTCCGAAAGTGCTGAGTGGAAACGCAAGCACAACGCCC
>CAYWAD010000184.1:0-1666 GCA_964456045.1 uncultured Lachnospiraceae bacterium | reverse complement strand
TATTGCGCATACGCGCGTGAGTATGTTATAATTGATTGAGCAATCAATAAATAAAGTCAATAGGCGAGAAAAAGGATAAAAGTGAGAGTATTCAACGAAGAGCAACATCTGCATAAGAAAGAGGAAATAATGCAAAAGTGTTTCGAGTGTTACGCGGAGTACGGACTCGGGAACGTCGGGATTAAGGCGCTCGGGACGGCGTGCGGGATATCGTCGGGGAGCTTGTATACGTACTTTACGGATTTAGACGACCTCATTGTGCAGTCGACGGAGTTCTGTATGCAAAAAGTCGAGGACGATTTTATGAAAAAGGCACCGACCTCGGCGGGGGACGTCATTCGCGCGATAGAAGAGCTCCCGTACTGGACGGCGAGGGAACACGGCAAGAAGTACAGATTGATGTATCAGGTGTACACCAACCCGAAGTACATCGAGCACGGCAAAAGATTTTTTGAAGGAGTAAACGAGCGGTATATGGCGTATGCGAAGCAACTCGAACCCAAAATCGGTATACCGCATAAAGTGGTTGTGCAATTCATATTCGTATTCGTGCGTTCGTGCGTGCACTACGCGTTGTTCGAAGACGAGTTCTATTTGAAGTCGCAGACGGATTTATTAAAGAACACGGTCAAAGCGCTTTTAAACGAGCGCGGAGCCGAATAGCAGTAGTATATTTAGGGCGTAGCCCGACCAACCGAGGGAAAGTATGAAGGAGGCAATATGCAAACTAAGTTAAAAAAGAGTTTACCGATAGTCGCGATGGTTGCGATACTCGTATTACTCGTATCGTTGACGGCGACACTTCCGAGCCTAACAAATCAGGCTGAAGCTCAAGAAAACGATAACGAGTTCTTCAAGGTACTTTCGGGCACTAGCGGTAATAGTGGAGAAGGTCCCGCAAACCTTTTCGACGGCAAAAAGACCGAGGATAATTTTTCCAAATGGTGTGCGAACGGGACGACGGGGACATTCATTATTAAGGCGCAAGAGCCTATAACCATTAGCTCGTACACGTTCTATACCGCCAACGACAACGCTAAAATTACAGGACGTAACCCCAAGAGCTGGAACCTTGCGGGGTGCAACGATTATGACGAAACTACAAGTTCGACAGCCGGCGGTTGGTATTCGATACACGCGGTAAGCAACGATACCACTATGCAGGACGTAAACTATACGGGCTACACGTTTACGACCGAGAACATGAGGCAATATAAATATTATATGTTGCAGATTACCGCAAACCAAGGTAATAACGTAACACAACTCGGCGAAATAGAGTTTACGTACTCTACTTGCGAGCATAACTTTGTAAAGAGCGAAACCAATATTCAAGCGACCTGCACCGAGCCCGAATACGAGCTTCACACCTGTAGCGTATGTCAAGAAACGCGCAAGATAAAAACGAGCACGAATGCACTCGGACACGACTGGGTAACGGAAAGCACCGTCGACGCCACTTGCACGGAAGCGCAAAAGTTACATCAAAAGTGCTCTCGTTGTGAGGGAACTCAGATAATAGACGGAGAGCCTGCCCTCGGACACTCGTATGACGACGAATTGACCACCGAGCCCACTTGTACGAAGAAGGGCGAAAGAACTTACACTTGTACCGTGTGTGGCGATGTTTATACGGAGAGCGTAGACGCCAACGGACACAGCTGGG
>CAYWAD010000183.1:0-1671 GCA_964456045.1 uncultured Lachnospiraceae bacterium | reverse complement strand
AACTTTCCATTCTTCTTCTGCGATATTATTTCGCATTTCTTCTTTGACTTCGTTTATCAAAACGTCAAAAACCGTTGTGTTGCTTGCTTCAACAACTTGTGTAAGTGATTTAATTTCTTGTTGAAGTTGTTTTTCATACGCTTTCAATTCGTTTTGTGTCATGTCGTTTGGTTTAACTTTCGCCATTTTGTCGTTCCTCGCTTTCTTTCAGTAATTCGATAGGTGTAAAAATTTCTTCTGTTATTCCTGTTTCTTCGATTGTGTATTTATAACCTTTGCCCCACGTTTTTAGCAGTCCGTCTGCTCGCCAACCGCATTTTATACAAGTGTATTTATTGTCCGTGAGATTTCCGCAGTTTGAACATTTGTACATTTTTGTCGGGAATTTTTTATTGAATTCACGGTAGCTTTTGAATGTTTCTGTTTTAATAGGTGAACTTGTTTTATTCTCTGAACCCCACATTCTAATTGCCCCTTATTACTTTGGTATTTCCTAAAATTTTGTTCTTCCAAAATAGCTTCCGATAAATATTCAAGGTCTGAATCTGAAACATTTTCGATTACAAAAAGCACAAGGCTAAGATTTGTTTCTTTTTGTCATTCGGTACCTCGCTTTAAAATTAGTGCTGACCAACAAAGAAAAACTTCTTTATCGCCGTTGTTCACAATTCTGCCTTTTGCTTGAATTTCGCAACCAACATCAACGCAACTTCTGCCCCATAAAACGCATAATCTGCCTTCGGGATTTTTTGACTTAACACGAAATACATTTTTAATTCTGTCGTTTGGATACTGCGCATTCTTTTCCAATACTTCTGTTACAACAGAATGAAGTAATAGTGCTTCATCTTCGTATTTGGATGTTTTTTTGTAAAATCGTTTTCTCGCCATTAATTTGCTCCTATTTCTAAACTGTCAAAGCAACCGTCGTATTCGATTTCATTTTGTGTTTTTAGAGATAATTCTTTCGGAAATTTGCCTGAAAAATAATTATCTTTATTGAACACAAGCTCCCATTTGTGAATTTTATAAATGCTATAAAATTCTTCATCTATTAATCCATGTACAGGATTTTCAAGATGAGTGTGCATTTTTTTACGAATGAGTATCAAACAATTTTCAAGACCTTGTTTTTGATACCATTGTTTGTTTTGTTCATAGTGTGTGAACTTTATCATGTGATGAAGTTCAAAAGAAAAATGGTCGTAGCAAGATGTATCAAAAATCCAATCTGCAAGTCGGATTTTTGGTTCTTTTTGATTTCCGTAATAATCAAAGCGTTCTTCAAGATAGTAAATTCTACCTTGGTACTTTTTGATTTCATCATTCATAATTTTATTTAGTCTTGCCATAGGTTTAAAATTTCCTTGTTTGTTAAGTCAAACTTGTTTTTTAGTGTTGTTAATGTCGGCAATAAAATAAGTTTTCCTTGCCATTCGTGCGGTTTTCCTTTGTTTGAATAGAATTTTTCGATAATTGACAAAGCTTCTGCTTTACCACTACAAGTTGCACATGCTTCTTCGAGTTCTGTCGGTTTATTTTTTTCTGCTTGCATGCGTGCTTCTTTTTGTTGTTTTTCTTTTAGTTCTTTTTCTGTCGGTTTGTGTTGGAGTTTTCCAAATTCGCCGTTTACCAATCTTGCAAGGTTATTTTTGTCTAAAAGCCAATTAG
>CAYWAD010000182.1:0-1685 GCA_964456045.1 uncultured Lachnospiraceae bacterium | reverse complement strand
TCGCATGGATGACCTGTCCGCCGCCGATATAAATGGCAACGTGATTGATCGTTCCGCCTTTTGCATAAAAGACAAGATCGCCAGCCTTCAGATCGGAAGCACTGATCTGTGTTCCCATATTTGCCTGTGCCCTTGAGGAATGCGGCAGGCTTACACCATACTTCTTAAACACGCTCAGTACAAAGCCGGAACAGTCTGCACCGCTTGTCAGACTTGTGCCGCCCCATACATAAGGGTTTCCAAGGAACTGCTTCGCATACTGGCAGAGATCCACACGCACATCCGACACACCCTGTCCGTACAAAAGCTCCGTCATGGTGATCGCCGTCTTCAGATCGGATTTCAGCTCCACGTAATCTCTTGACACATAGACCTCTTCATCATCCAGATAGACCTTGATCCATTCGTCATTATAAAGCTCTGCGACCTGTAATTCCTCTCCGGCTGCAACCTGCGTCACCACTTCCGCATCGGTATTCGGCATTTCCCTGATATTCAGACCGCTCGCAGATGCTACCGCGACCGTGCTTGCAAGCTCCTCGCCCTTCTTCTTGGCATTGTAGCCGGTAACGAGATATTCAGACTTTACATATCCTTCCACCTTACCGGAGGTAATATGGGTCCATCCGTCCTCACTCTCTAACACCTCACAGGCAGCATCCTTCGGGAGCTTTCCGACAAGCTTTCCGCTTTCATCCGGTGTCTCGCGGATATTCAGGTTATTCTCCTCTACATTACATACGCCGAGGTTCGTATACCCCCACATGGCACCCTTTGCCTGTTCTGCCAGTGCTT
This sequence comes from uncultured Lachnospiraceae bacterium, assembly GCA_964456045.1. Taxonomy (GTDB): domain Bacteria; phylum Bacillota; class Clostridia; order Oscillospirales; family CAG-272; genus DTU064. Next base: position 890 of record CAYWAD010000182.1, on the reverse strand, counting down.
TATATTCATCGGCCGTAAGCGTGGACACAAACAGATCCTCCACACCTGCCGTCATCAGTTCTTCATATGTGACACTTTCCGTATCGGTAATGATTTCAGCAGCCTGTCCTTCTATTGATGCAAGCATCAGCACCGATAACGAAAGACAGATTCCCTGCATGATCGTTTTCTTCACAACAAACCTCCCATAATTCATTACGAATTTGTTACAAATTTATTACAACGACCACATTATAACAGTTTCACATAGTTCTGTCAAATCCGCCTCCGGTTCTCCTCAGAGCAGTTCCACCGTATGGAGGTTCCGGGGGGCGTTGTACTTCAAAGCAATCTCCTTCTCTCCGAAATATCAGCGACCTGCAAACCAGGCGGCACCGTCCTCCACATCCTGCCGCAGCTGCTGCTTCAACAGGGATATATCCTCAAATCTCTGCTCCGGACGCTTGAATTTCAAAAGCTCCAGCACGATCTCTTTTCCGTAAATGTCCCTGTCGAAATCATAAAGATACGTTTCCGCATTCTGCTCTGCCGTCTGCTGTACCGTCGGCTTTGTTCCGATATTCGTGATCCCGTGATAGTGACACCCCTCAAAGGACACCCGCGAATAATACACCCCATTGGGCGGCAGAAGCTTTTCCTTCGGCGGATACAGATTGACCGTCGGAAAACCGAGCCTCCGCCCCAAGTGCATTCCGTTTTCCACCGTTCCTTCTATGGAATAATTCCGTCCGAGCAGCCTTGCCGCAAGAGAAAGCTCTCCTGCCTTGACGGCTTCCCTGACATAGGTGGAGCTGATCTCCCTGTCACCGTCAAACAGCTTATCGATCACCTTTAAGGTAAAGCCGCACGGATAGGAAAGTGCCTCTAACAGCTCACAGTTTCCCTTTCCG
>CAYWAD010000181.1:0-1703 GCA_964456045.1 uncultured Lachnospiraceae bacterium | reverse complement strand
GAAAATGTTTCCGTCAGTGAGAAGCGTCGGTGAAGCGGGTCTGCCGTTTTTTACGGTCAAAAGCGCGGCATCTGCGGCAAAAAGCTTGTGCTTGTTTCCAATGACGTACGCGACACCGTCGATTTTTGCTGCGGCTGACGGGTCATTTTCCGCGAAGCAACCGCAAACGATGACGGATGCGTTGATGTTGCTTTTTCTTGCGCGTCTGATCGCCTGTCGGCTTTTTCTGTCGGCCTCCGCCGTCACGGTGCAGGTGTTGATTATGTAAATGTCACAGGCATCAGACGGATCGAGCACATCAAATCCGAGAGATGTAAGGCGTTCCGATATAGCTTCGCTTTCGTATTGATTAACTTTGCATCCGAGCGTGACGACTGCGGCTTTGGGATTGTTCATCTTAGTTCTGTCCTTTTTCAAATCGGTAAAAAAATCAAAGTAATTATATCATTTTATCGGGCGATTGCAATAGAACGGCAGTATTTTCTATGTTTATTTTTGATTTTATGCTCGAATATTAATTGTATGAAGAAAAACGTGAAATACAAAACTCATCCTATATATAAAGCGCTGTTCTGTCTGCTTTTTATCGTGACGGTTTCGGCGGTGATATTTGCGTGGGCGATGTTTGCCTATGCGGAGGAGAAATCGGACGAATGCGAAAGGAAAATCGACGGATGTGAATATGAGGCGTATCTGTCGTTTTACGAAAATTTGATTGAGTTGACCACCACGGAAAGGAATGAGACGTGCTTTTCGCAGCTTGCGGGCGAGGCGCTCGGAAGATACATTATGTTTTCGGAGCTTCACGCCGATTTTGACGCGTTGTATGAGCTGCTTGTTTCCGGTGAGGTTGACAAAACTCAAGCCGAAGAACTCTTGACTGTAATTGAGTCCGCGACGGACGCTGACGCTGCTGTTTTGTCTGCGGCGGCGGTCGCGAACGGGTGGGAAAGCGGCGGAGTACGGTCAAGCGAGAGGAGCAGTGGCGGTTGGAGGTGGCTTTCGGCTCAGCCGGAGGTGAAAAAGCTCAATGCGGAAAAGTTAGCGGAGCGGTATATCGGCGGAGGAGGGGATGTGGACGCGGTCGAAAGTCACACTTTCCCACTCGTGTATGCGTACTCGAACGGAAACGCATACGCGGAGGTCACACGCGCCGGTGGTAGGCTTATCAGGCTTTGCAAATTTCCGATCGGAACGGCGACGCTTCGAAGCGAGGCGGAATGTGTTGCTTCCGCGGAGCGATTTTTGCGCGAGGTGAAACTGACGGATGTAAGCCTCGTTTCGCGTAATACGGACGGGGGCGCGCTAAAGTGCGTGTTTTCTCCCGACGCCGATGCCGCGGCAAGCGTTACCGTGACTGTCGCATTTCGCGGTGCAACAGTCATTTACTTCGACGCCTACGAATACTATAAACGGCGATAATTCGGCGGTCCTGTGGCGAAAAAACGAAAAAAACAGAGAAAAATATGCCGTTTGTGGCGCAAAATCCGTGTTTTTCGGCGCAAAACCTTGCAATATTTATTGTATGGTGTTATAATCCGAAAGTATACTGGATAAGTGCGTGCTGCCCATTTGCAGTATGCAAGTAATGAAAGAAAGGCGGAACATTACCGTGAGAGAACATTACAGCGAACACAAAAATAAGAAGTTTTATATCACGACGGCAATAGCGTATGCGTCGCGCAAACCCCATTTCGGCAACA
>CAYWAD010000180.1:0-1722 GCA_964456045.1 uncultured Lachnospiraceae bacterium | reverse complement strand
GAAGCCGGTGACGTGATAATCGCACTTCCCTCCTCCGGCGTTCATTCCAACGGTTTTTCTCTCGTTCGTCGCGTGTTTGACATCGACGGCGGCGCTCTTGACAGACACCCCGACGAGCTCGGCGGTATCTCACTCGGCGAAGCGCTTCTCGCTCCTACAAAAATTTACGTAAAACCCGTACTTTCGCTTATCAAAAACGGAATTTCGATCTCCGGTATTTCTCACATCACCGGCGGCGGCTTCTACGAAAACATTCCGAGATCAATCCCCAACGGATTCTGCGCGGTCATCGAAAAGTCCGCAGTTAAGATTCCACCGCTCTTTAAGCTCATCGAAAAAGAGGGCAACATCCCCGAACGCGATATGTTCAACACATTCAATATGGGCGTCGGTATGAGCATCAACGTAAAAAAATCAGACGCGGAACGTGCTCTTGAAATACTTCGCGAAGCAGGCGAGGATGCTTACGTTATAGGTGAAATCGCCGTCGACCAAAACGAAAAAATACGTTTTTGCTGATAAGCCGAGTCGGAAACAGCTATGAAAAACATCAGAATTGCGGTGCTCGTTTCGGGCGGCGGCACAAATCTTCAGGCTCTCATTGATGCCGAAAAAACAGGAATGTTCGGACAAGGAAAAATTTCGCTTGTACTTGCGTCCAAATCAGATTCATACGCGCTAAAGCGCGCCGAAGAAAACGGTATTGAGTCCATGGTGCTTGCTCGCAAAGATTACGCCGGCGTTGCCGATTATTCAAAAGCGCTCGCGGACACGCTCACGAATAAAAACATTGATCTTGTCGTGCTTGCCGGTTTTCTCACCATAATCGACGAACAGGTATTCAACGCTTTCCCTAACAAGATAATCAACGTTCATCCGGCGCTCATTCCGTCATTTTGCGGAAAAGGCTTTTACGGACTTCACGTTCATGAAGCGGCGCTTGCAAAAGGCGTAAAAGTTTCGGGCGCGACGGTACATATCGTTACGCCGGAATGCGATGCAGGACCGATAATCCTGCAAAAAGCCGTAGAAGTTAAGGACGACGACACCCCCGAAACGCTACAAAAACGCATAATGGAGGAGGCGGAGTGGAAGATACTTCCCGAAGCGGTTCGTCTTTTCTGCGAAGGTAAAATCAAAGTAGACGGAAACAAGGTGCATATTACCGAGTAAATTACAAAGGAGAATAGATTAAATGAAGGTTTCTACCATTGCAAACGAGTTGACTTCCCTCGCCTATCACGGCAGAGGCATTATCATAGGCAAAAGCGCCGACTCAAAGAAAGCCGTTACGGCTTATTTTATCATGGGCAGAAGCGAAAACAGCAGAAACAGAGTTTTCGCTTCAGAGGGCGACGCTATGCGTACAAAGGCATTTGATGAATCGAAAATGGTCGATCCGCATCTGATAATTTATTATCCGGTGCGCGTGCTCGGAAACAAAACAATTGTCACAAACGGAGATCAAACAGACACGATCTACGATTTGATGGACAAGCAAAACACATTCGAGCAAGCGCTTCGCACCCGTGAATTCGAGGACGATAAGCCTAACTTCACACCGAGAATTTCCGGTATAATCCATCGCGACAACGGTAAAATGAACTTTGCCATGTCAATCATCAAAAGCGCAGAAGGCGACGACAGCTCCTGCGAAAGATTTACATACGCTTATTCAAATCCCATTCCCGGAAAAGCAAAATTCATCCACACATATAACGG
>CAYWAD010000179.1:0-1727 GCA_964456045.1 uncultured Lachnospiraceae bacterium | reverse complement strand
TCACATTTGCTAAGTAATTTAAATTGTTCAAGATAAAAACCTTACAATTTACTTATGTGAGGAAAAGTCAAGAGATTTTATTCTCTTGGCTTTTTCTTTAATAATTCCTTTAATTGTTTATCTAAATTATCGTAGTATTCTTGTTTTTGTTCTTCGGTCATTCCATAGGTTGGTTCATCGGTTTCTCTATATAGGTTTATTATCTTCAAGCCTTTTCTTTTAGCGTAATTCATAGCGAGTTTTGCTCCACTTGGATTATGCTTTTTGTTTACATAACAAATTAGAGTATCGCACTCGTCTATCATTTTACGATTACTAATTATTATTTGACGCTTAAAGTGTTCTTCTTCAATTTCATACATAGTTGTTTCAACATCTTTGTATGGCTCATAGTATTCCTTTCCAAATTCATCATCATAAAGGAGTTGTTTTTCTGCTTTTTTAAGACTGGTTAAAACGACTTCTATTTTAATGTTTGAGTAGTTTCTTCGGATTTCCCTTAAACAACTTAAAGCCATTATATCAAACTCTCCATGAGTTCCAACCTTAAAGCAATCCACACCATTTTTAATTTCTTCTTCTACAGTATTTTTTAATCTATCTCTAATAGGTCCAAAACCGATTTTTCGGTGTCCTATAAAGCAAACATTCATATATAACTCCTATATTATGGTTGTATATACAACCATAATAGCACAAGTTGATAAAAAATACAAACTTTTGGGGTTGTGAATATGTCCTTATGTCAAAAATTATCTTTGATAAACTATGGTTGTAAAAATAACCACAGTGGAGGTAATTATGAAACTAAGCACAGCAGTTGCAATGAGAATTAGCAATATATTAAGAGAAAAGAATATGTCGCAATATAGATTGGAGAAAAATATTGCCATGCCACATAACACAATGAAAACTTTAATGGGTGAAAGAAATAAAAGTGTAAACCTAAGAACAGTTATGCAAATTATTAAGGGATTAGATATGACAACGGCTGAGTTTTTTGACGACCCTTTATTTGAAAGTGATGATTTAGAGATTTACGATTAGTTTTCATAAAAGGGTATGGAATTATGAAATTAACAGAAGCTATTGCTATTAGAGTAAATCAATTACTTTTGGATAGAAATTTATCTCAATACTCATTATTTAAGAATGGTGGAGTGCCACGCTCAACTGTTTGTGATGTTGTGAACAACAAAAAGAAAAGAGTAAGCACTGAAACCGTTTATCAGATTTGCACGACACTTGGTTTAACTCTTGCCGAATTTTTTGACGACCCAATATTTAATGAATTAGATGACTAAAATTTGATACATTTCAAATTGTTTTATGGTATAATGGATATAGATTAAGGAGAAACTTATGACAAATAATGAAGTTATTGTTAAAGGGATAAATGTGTTAGATATCAGAAAGTAAATCAAGAAGAATTTATTTGCTTGACAGATATTGCTAAAACAAGAAATCCAATGGAACCCAAAGATGTTATTAAAAATTGGATGAGAAGTCGTTCAACTTTAGAGTATTTGGCATTGTGGGAGAATTTTTATAACCCAGAATTTAAGGGGGACGAAATTGACCCCCCTTTTAGCAGAAACAAGCAAACATTCTTTTACGATGTCACCAATCGGCTTGAAATGTTGAACAATTTAAAATAACTATTCTCAGCCGAATGGAAAAATTTGTTAAAATTTATTTTTATTTTTTCATAAAAATTATTGACATTG
>CAYWAD010000178.1:0-1733 GCA_964456045.1 uncultured Lachnospiraceae bacterium | reverse complement strand
TAAAGCCTTCCCAGGCTTAAATAAAAAAAGTGATGAAAATAATTAATTTAATTATGTCAATATATTTTGAAAATAACATATAAAGAAGATAAACATACATACAGTTAAAGATAGATATTATGCTACTTTGTTAGCATAATATCTTCGCAATTTTATGACATATGACTTATATCCCCATGGATGAGATGGATCAGGTTTATATGTCCTTTGTGGTTTATCTTCTTTTTTTGTTTCAATATCAAAATTACTAGAAATAGTTTTGTTTCTTTTTAACTCAAATAAGTCATAAATAGTTTCTCCAATAGCCGCTACTAATTCACCATTAAATGTTTCCATTACACAGCAAGTCTCACCAGGTTTAACGGCTACTAAAGAATTATTAATATAAAACTGATAGTATTTATTTTTGTATTTTATAGAACTGCCTTTATCAGTTTTTCTAGTAGTGATAATTGACAAAGCGTAATTGATTTTGTCAATATTATCTTGCTTTTCAAAAACAGATTGTATATAATTATCAGGTACAGCGAATTGCTCATTAAAGTCGGTGATAAATTCTTTAAGGTAAGCATTAGCTGCATCAATAGTAGTTATGCCTGCAAGTCTAAGAAGAATAGGAAGTCTTCCTAGTAGAGTGTTGAATAAACGTTCAACTCTACCTTTAACTTGAGGAATTGAAGAAGTTTCGATTACAGTTCCAAGAGTTTTACAGGCATAACTAAATTGAGTTAAAGTATCATTTTCAGGCTTAGGATTTTTAAGACGATTATAATAAAACACAGTTCTATTATCAGTTAAGAATTTAACTGGTATACCATGCTGTGTTAGTATATCGTAAAATAAGTGGTAGTATCCATTTAAAGTTTCTTGTATGTCAAAATAAAGGGCTAAAATTCGACCTGTAGCATCATCAATCGCTGCATGTAAGTGAGTTTTAATACCACCAAACCAAAAATCTTGGCATGCATCCATTTGAATTAATTCACCAAAATATTTAGCTCTAGACTTTCTAGGGTGATAATTAACATTATCATCTAAGTTAGTTTCAGCAATATATTCGAGTTCAACGTCATTTAATTTGACGTTTTTTTCTTTTTTAGCTTTAAGTTTTTTATTATATTCTTTAACAGTGTTTCTTCTAGCTTTAGGAGATAAATGTTTATTATCAGTTAAAATATTATACAAAGCAAAATAAGATATTTTAATATTTTCATTTTTCAAAAGCAATTCCATAAAAAACTTATAATTACAATCAAAATATTTTTCTTTGTAAAGTTTAATTATTTTATTTTTAATTTCTTCAGAAATCGTAGTAATAGGTTTTCTGTCACGGTTACCATGCACAAAGCCTTCTTTACCTTTAGTTTTATAAATTTTGACCAATCTGTAAATTGATCTCAAACTTAGATTTAGACAAACAGAAGCACGCTTGCAAGATATTTCATTGTTTGCGACTCTTTTAATTACATCGTATTTAGATTGTTCATTCATTCTTAAAATAACCTTTCTCATAAATTTTATAAACCTCCAATATGGTAAAAAGTTTATCATAAAGTGAGGAAAAGTGAAATGAAAAAATATGATTTTAACATTTGCTATATTAATACTTAAAATATACATATGACATAATCATAATATAATACAATATGATAATATCATAATATAATCATAAAAAATAAAAGAAGTAAAAAAAGTTCTTGACATTATGAACTGAAAAGAGTATAATTAATAAG
>CAYWAD010000177.1:0-1752 GCA_964456045.1 uncultured Lachnospiraceae bacterium | reverse complement strand
AGCGTTACAAGCTTGGTGAGATGTCGCAGTATGACGAGCTGACGGACTACGAGCTGCTCACCGAGATCGGTCGCAAGCGCGGATTTCTCATTTCAGGAGGCGAGGTCAACACGGAACGTGCGTCCTCCACTTTGCTTGATGAATTCCGTGCCGCAAAAATCGGCAGGATCACGCTCGAAACACCGCAAATGGTTAAATAATTATGCTTCTTTACACTCTCGAAAACGAATACCGCGAAAAAGGCTATGAAATCATAGCCGGAACAGACGAAGCCGGTCGCGGATGTCTTGCAGGTCCCGTCGTTGCGGCGGCGTGCATACTCCCGGACGGTCTCATCATCGACGGTCTCAATGATTCGAAAAAGCTTTCGGCGAAAAAGCGCGAAAAACTTTACGATGTCATAATTGAAAACGCCGTTTCCTATGCAATTGCGGAGGCCTCAGTCGAAGAAATTGACTCACTCAACATTTTGAACGCCGCACAACTTGCCATGCGTCGAGCCGTAGCACAGCTTTCGCCTCAGCCGTCACTCGTTTTGGTGGACGGCAACATCGCACGCGAATTTCCGATGGACACCGTAACCGTCATCCACGGCGATGCAATTTCGCCGTCAATTGCGGCAGCTTCCATACTTGCGAAGGTCTACCGTGACAGGCTCCTCATCGAAATGGACGCAAAATATCCCGAATACGGCTTCGCGCAAAACAAGTCATATTCTACAAAGGCGCACATGGACGCGCTTCGCAAATACGGTCCGAAAGATTGCCACAGGAAAACCTTCCTGAAATTTTTAAGCGAAGATAAAAATGAGCATCAAGAAAACTTCTCGTGAAACAGGCGACATCGGCGAGGATATCGCCGTCGAATTCCTGCTTTCTCGCGGTTACGGCATTGTCGCACGGAATTACTACGCAAGCCACGCCGAGATCGACATAATCGCAATATCGCCGGACGGCGAAACCGTCGCGTTTTGCGAGGTTAAGTCGCGCTCCGAAAAGGTTGCCGAAAAATACGGCAGGCCGGCTGCGGCGGTCGGCTACACAAAGCAAAAAAATCTTATCTATGCAGCAAATCAATACATAAAGAAAAACCCCGATGTTTGCGCGTCAAGGCGCGTCAGAATCGACGTTATCGAGGTTTATCTTCCGAAATCGGGACTGCCCAAAATTCGGCATCTTCAAAACGCCGTTTTTGCGCGAACCGAACATTAAAAAAGTACAAAATCGGAGAAATTTATGAAATATGTATCAACTCGTGACACAAGCAGCATAAAGCACGAAATTTCCGCGGCAGAAGCGGTTTGTCGCGGTCTTGCGCCGGACGGCGGTCTTTACGTTCCGGAAACTTTGCCATCGCTCACGCTTGACGAGATCCACTCCCTCGCCGCGCTTCCCTATAGCGAGCTTGCCGCGCATATTCTTTCGCTATTTTTCGACGATTTTTCTCGCGACGAGCTTTACGAAATCTGCAAAAAAGCTTATTCGTCCGCGTCATTTCCGGACGGTGCGGCGCCTGTGGTTTCCGTATACGGCAAGCTCAATGCACTTGAGCTTTGGCACGGTCCGACCTGTGCGTTCAAAGATATGGCGCTTCAACTTATGCCGCATCTGTTCAGCGCTTGCCTCAAAAAGACAGGTGAAAAACGCCGCGCGCTCATTCTTGTTGCAACCTCAGGTGACACAGGCAAAGCCGCACTTGAAGGCTACCGTGACGTGCCGAACATATCCATAACGGTTTTCTACCCGGAAACGG
>CAYWAD010000176.1:0-1767 GCA_964456045.1 uncultured Lachnospiraceae bacterium | reverse complement strand
TTTGAAATCTACGCAAAATGCAATAAGGTACGCAGTGCCCAATATGAAGGCTGTCTGCGGTAGGGTCGCTTCCTTCATAAAGGGTGATAGGTGCTCCACTTTCAAGCATTTGTTTGAGTTTTTCTTCGTTTGTGCATTGATACAATAAGCCACGCTCTTTGAGTTCGTTGTATAAATTTGTATCTACTTTTGCCATTTTTCTATCTCCTTTATAAAGTAATTTTCGCGTAAATAATATTTACTAGCATATAATAGCACACAAGTGCGGCTTTGTCAAAGTATTTGTTTTTATATGAAAATGGGATTTTAAAAAATAATTGGTTTAATTGTTGTTTATTTATGCTACGAAGTCAAACGCCGTTGTCAAATTCTTCTTGGTCAATAAAAAAACTCAAGTCAAGATTTGACTTGAGTTTTTTGTATGTCTAAAATTTCAGTTAACTATTACAATTTTTTTACTTTGACATTAAATAAGTCCAACTGGAATGAGTGAATGCTGATTCACTGGGTAAACCGAATCAATCAAACAAATGATGCCACCACTTTTGATATTTTTACCTATTTTTCCCAAAACTTTGAATTTTTCAATATCTCTTTTGTTTGGATTGGCTGAAAGTTTAATTTCAAGTGGTGTAATCCCAGTACTATCTTCAAGTAAAATATCCACTTCATTTTGGTCAATATCTCTATAGAAGTAAATATTTCTTTCCATCGCACTAAGTGAATTTTTGATAACAAATTGATTGATTACAAAGTTTTCAAAATATGCACCAGCAAGAGAACTTGACATCAATATTTCCTTTGATGGAATTTTAGATAGATATGCACAAAGTCCTGTATCAAAGAAATATAATTTTGGAGATTTTGTGAGCCTTTTTAGAGAATTATTGTAATAAGGCTCTACCAAGTGGATAATGCCAATACCTTGCAATATTGCAAGCCATTCCTTTGCTGTTGGCTGAGAAATGTCTGAAGCGAGTGCAAGATTTGCATAATTTACAACATTTGCATTTTGAGTTGCACAAGCACAAATAAATTTCTTAAATCTTACAGTATCGGTAATATTGCCAAAATCTCTAACATCGTGCATAAGGTAAGTGTCGACATAAGATTTAAAATATTCATTTCTCATCTCGTCTGTGTATCCCATAGTTTTTGGCATTCCACCTTTGAAAATATAATCAAAGACAGTATTTAATTCTAACATTGGTTTATTTTTAAGAGAATTAAGAGTGTCAAATGCAAAATCACAAGGCAAATCATCTAAGTTTGAAACAAGTTCTTGATGGGTAAAGGAATACATATTCATAATTCCAACTCTACCAGCAAGTGATTCAGAAACATTCTTCATAACCTTATAACTTTGTGAGCCACTTAACCAAAATTCACCAGCCTTTTGATTTTCGTCAGCCATAATCTTTATAAAGGAGAAAAGATTTGGTGCGTATTGTACTTCATCAATAAGTATTGGGGTTTTATATTTTTGGAAAAATAACTTTGGATCATTAAGAGCCAACTCTCTATCATCCAAATCATCAAGAGTTACATAAGTTCTATCTGTGTTTTCTGCAAAATGTTTGAGCATTGTTGTCTTTCCAACTTGTCTTGGACCACAAACAAGAACTACTTGAAACATACTATTTAGCATTTGAAATTTCTTTTCTGCAAGTCTATTAATATAATTCATAACACACACCTCCGAGTAATCTAAACTACACTTTATTTTACTCGGAAATATTAAAAATGTCAAGATTATATGCCAATTTG
>CAYWAD010000175.1:0-1769 GCA_964456045.1 uncultured Lachnospiraceae bacterium | reverse complement strand
TATATTTCAGAATTGCAAAGTTTTTCCAATTCGCCGTTAAATTTCAGAGAATACCAAATCTTGCCGTCTTTCATAGCTTTAGCAATAACGTCTGGAATATAATTACCTTCTTGTATAACTCGTTTTTTGTATTCAATCTGTTCTTGCGTTTCTTCAGGTAAATCCTCTAAAATTTCGCCAAATAATTTGCATTCTTCCATAATTGAAATTGCTCTATGAACAGTCGGTTCAATACATTCAGTCTTTTCTTGCGTTAATAAACCGTTAATTGATTTTCCTCTTATTGACATTCTGTAAGAACTTTCAGTTGCGGTCATTTGAGTTTGATTGTTAAAATCAAGCAGTTGGTCTATCTTAAAAATATTCACAATATCTTTTTTTAGTTCAGGTATCATGAAATTAACTATTGCTGATATATCCCCTGCTTGTGCAATCGGAAATATCGGACTTTGACTGTTTGCGGTTGCTTGCGGATTAAACATATTAACCGCACCTGCTCCGCGGTCAATAACATTACCCGCAACCAATGCTCCTGAAATTGCACCTAATGGCGGTTCGTTTTGCATTTCGATATTGTCAACCGTTCTTCCTGAAACGTGGTTTAACATCTTAATTGATGAAATAGCAAGTGAACCTGAACTTTCGCCGTAAACCTGATTATTAACTTTAATTGCTCTGCATATTGCAATCGGAAGTTTTTTGAAATAATCAACTTTAAAGATTTTGCTTGTATTATCTAAGAACCAATAGCCTTTGTATCTTGCACCGATTTTACCACGTTTACCCATTGCGTAATGACCGTTTGGCATAATACCGTAAATCAATTTAAACTTGTCATTCCACTTGTTTGCTTCATAAGATTTTTTAATTTCTTCAGGTAAAAGATTATATTTTTCCTCGTCAAATTCGTTGTTCGTATAACAAAATTCTTCAATAACCTGATTTAATCGCCAATTATAAACCGTGTAAATTACATCTATTTTGTTGTTTGTCCCCTCGTCAATACAGCAGTTATGAACTCCGTATGATTTAAAATTCAAACAACATTCACTTTGTGCATTTTCAAATTCTTTTGATTTGAATGTTCCAATGCCTGATGTTCCGTAGCTGAATTGGTCGTAACTGTATGATTTCAATATTGAAGAAAATCCTGCATCAGTTGCATTCATTTGTTCTAACGCAATTTCAGTCGCTCTTTTGTAAAACTCTGAATAATCCGTACCTTGTGAAATCTTTTTGATGTAATCGGAAGGTTCAAGCGTAAAAGCGTTTTTGCTCCAAAGAATGCCTGCAAGATAATCGCCTGCTTGCCATACGGAAGTAAACGCAGTTGGCGAATTGATATAAATATCTTTTTGCTTGCTTGGTTGGTTTTTATCTTCAAATTCAACATCAACATCATTTGCGATAGCGACATAATTTTGAATATCTCGCCAACGTGAAATATATTTTGAGCGTTCTTGTTTCAGTTCTCTATATCTGTCAACAACAAGCTTTGTTTCTTTTTCGTCTATATCAATGCCAAACATTATTTATCCTTTATACAGTTCAATATTGCCTTTGTAATAAATTTGAATGTCGTTATCTTCAAACTTTGAAGGTTTAAACCCTAACAGATGAAGCCACTTTGCAACGGTTTTATTATCCTTATGACAACTATCCATAATCAGTTCATACTTTTGTTCCCATGTTGCGATTTGCTTTTTTGCACCTTTGAGAAGTTTTATTTTGTTGCCTTTGTGAAGATTATCCGTTGTTAAAAAGAAAAT
>CAYWAD010000174.1:0-1792 GCA_964456045.1 uncultured Lachnospiraceae bacterium | reverse complement strand
TTAAAACAAGAATGAATGTTTTGGAAGTAAAAGGTAATCCTTTTAAATCAGGTTATAAAATGACCGATTGCGATTTTACAAACAAAGGTAAGCCCGTTTGTACGGAATATACTCCCGATATTTCAAATACCATTATTACGCAAGACGGATACATATATTATTTTGTCGAAAACAAGAGAGCGGATGGGGCTATTCCCGTTGTTGTTGACGTTAACGGACAAAGAAGACCGAATAAGCCCACAATAAATAAAAATGAGCCGAAAGACCAATATACGGTTCTTTTGTATGATGATATTTATCTTACTCAAAAACAGATAAGAGATCCTGACCCGGGTTGTACCGAACCTTCATGTTATGAATGTAATGACCCGTCATGTTTCTGCACTGACCCTACATGTTATGAATGTACGGATGATTCTTGTTGTACGGACGATTCATGTTATTGTACCGATCCGTCTTGTTATGAATGTACAGACCCTTCATGCTATGAGTGTACGGATCCTTCGTGCAGCGAATGTATAGGTGACTCTTGTGATCCTGAGCCCGGCTGTACCGATCCTTCGTGTACGCAAACTCCCGACCCGGGTTGCACCGACCCTTCATGCTCAGAGTGTATCGGTGATTCTTGTGATCCCGAGCCTGAATGTACAGACGCTTCCTGTTGTGTCGGTGATTCGTGTCCTTGTGTCGGCGATTCGTGTGAAACAGAGGAAACCAAATGTACAAACGAACCAAAACCTGCTTACTGTATCAGCGGGTATAACAACCCTGATACTTGTGAGTATGTTTGTACTCAACAATGCACAAACAAACCCAAACCGTCTAACTGTGCCTATGGACATAATAACGCCGATTGTTCCTATACTTGTGATAAGGAGAATGATCAGAAGCCTTCTAACTGCATTAGCGGATACAATGATACGGACGGGTCGTATGTGTGTACGGAGTGGGAAGACACTACTCCCGCCGATGATGGTTATTATAATCCTTGCGGTGGTTCAATTAGTTGTTCCTGCAACTATGTTAACGGTTGTTCAGGAATAAAAAACAACGACCGCATTCTATGTGCATTAACTAATACAGAAAACGGTTCTGTTGAACTGTGTGCTTATGAAGGTTATACGCTTTCAGAAGTAGAAGATTCACCATGCTATGGTAAATATGCTCCTAATATTGATGTTGATAGAGTTCGAAATTGTATTCCTTAATATGATAACCGCTTAAAGTCAGTAGGTGGCAATTTTTTGCACCGGAATTATTTATATTCAATTGAATTAATTTTCAATTCTAAATGATTTTTGTTATTTTTTTTGCAAATTTATAAAAAATATAGCAAGGAAAAGAAATTTAAAAAATAGAGTTCATAGTTTCGTATTTCTAAAATATCTTTCCGAAACAACAACCGGCGGAGCGGTTGCTTTGCAAAATTAGCGGAGCTTGGGTTGAGGTTAGATATTTAAAATACAAAACCCGAGAACGATATTTTAAAAATTCTTTTCCTCTTTCAATTAAATTTTGTGGCAGATTTTGGCAAACGCTTTTTGAAGAGAAATAAAAAATAATCTCGCAGAAAATAAATAAAACAAAATAAGAAACAATTACGGAGTTTCGTTTATTCACTTAATGAAACGATATCAGAAAGTGCGTCGTTTAGCACTTTTCAAGTTGAATTTAGTGAATTAGAAACGTAGTATCTTGTTGAATATTTTGTTTTATTTATTTTAAATTTTAAATTTCAATTTTAACTTATTTGCTTATTTCCATAATTACAAAATTCTTATTTTTCAATAAA
>CAYWAD010000173.1:0-1798 GCA_964456045.1 uncultured Lachnospiraceae bacterium | reverse complement strand
TTTTGCCGTTTTTGCTCCATACCGATCTGCGGTAGGCTGTTCCGCAGTTTCCGCAGATCAGCAGTTCAGTGAGTGCGTATTTGCTTGAATATTTGCCAAGCTCGGTCTTTACTCCGGTCTGCTTTTTCTTTTTCAGACTGCCACGCCTTGCAAGCTCCATAATCCGACACTTAAAAAGACGGAAATGTTCGAGGTTGAGCGTGAAACCGTAGGCCAATACACCGGACTGACCGACAAGAACGGTATGAAGATTTTTGAAGGCGATATAATTGCTATCCCGTTCGAAGAAGATAGAAGCCCGTGGGAAGAAAATTGCACTTACTATGAAAACGGAAAAGTGTATTTCGATGAAAAGCGGTTTGGGTGGTATGTTGCCTTTAACGACGATGAAATCAGCCTTTGGGAATACGATGAATGCGGTGTCGAGGTCATCGGCAACATCCACGACAATCCCGAACTGTTGGGAGGTGCTGACAATGGCTGAATATATCGAACGAAAAATCGTGCTGGTATCAGTACTATACCGGGGAAAAAGCAAGAAGAAAGCATCTCAAAATGATGTTTTACTGCCCGGAATGTCACTATGTTTGGGACAGGCAGGCCTATGCTTTTAGCTACTGCCCCGGAACGAAGAACCCACGCCGGATGTAATTGAACGACTGGCTGATTTAATCTACGAATCCTGCAACACCGATGCCGGAACGGCATGGGAAATCGCAAAACACCAGTTCGAACACGGCGTTACTTTTAGGGGGGGTGAGTATGAGCCTTAGAACACTGTCGCAAATCATTACAGCATTAGCACAGATATTTATAGTGATATACTTACTGTTTAGCAATTGACCACCCCTTGCGGTGGGGAAGGAGGATAATATGGAAATGTCCGAACGCAATGTGAAAGAGAAAACTACCGATAGGGCTGTGAAACAACTGATCGCGTCTGTGAAAGAAGCGGCGGAAAAGGGTAAATGGGTGCGGCAAGAAGACCTTACCGAGGATCAAGAATACAAGAGGATACTGGCATCTATGGCAAGACCAAACGATATTCCGGAATGGTTTTCCGTGGCGGTCACGGCTACTGGGAAAATTATCAGCCGTTATCCGATGGAGGGGTACGAATGTGCGCTGATGCTACTGGAAGCAGCTTCCAATGCCTATGAACTCCACCAGCAGATTGCCGCTGAAACGCTGGTGTTGGATATGCTCAACGGGAATAATACCGCAACTGGAGCATTTGGGTATGCTATAGCAAGATAGGAGGTCGAAAATGCTTAAACCGTATGAGATGGAACAGCTTGAAAAGGCATTTATAGACCCAAGATTGCCTTGCCATTATTGTCGGAGAGTTCGCGAGGGAAAACAGAAAATTCTACACGATGGCAAGGCGACTGTATTATACTGCCCATTCTGCGGCAGGGAATTACCCCTTGACAACGCAACTATTACACACTCAGGAGATGATGAAATGTGACACCTAAACCGTGGGAGAACAGTTCCGGCTATCCCGACCCGACAGCCTACGAAGCGGAGAAGAATATATCAGCCGAGGAAAAGCGGAAAAATGAGCTGATCTACACGCTGAAATACATAATCCGCACGGCAGACTTTGAACTGCTGAACAGGCTGGAAGTCAGGGATAACAGGACAGGCAAGATTTGGAGGTGAGCGGATGGAACAAAGTGCAAAGGCATTCTTTCAAAAGTTACCAAACATAGACAGGCAAATCACAACGCTGCTGGAAGAGCTGGAAAAACAGCAAGCAATCGCAGAAAAAGTGACAGCCAGCCTTTCGAGCGAG
>CAYWAD010000172.1:0-1813 GCA_964456045.1 uncultured Lachnospiraceae bacterium | reverse complement strand
CGGCTGACGGCGTAAACTTCGTTTATTATGACAACGGTGCCGTTAAATCTTTGGATAACATTACAAGTTCTGCGGATAAAATGTTAATTCAATTAAACGGTGACATTAAATCGGGCAACATTGACGTAAGAAACCACTCTACACACGCTGACAGCGAAATTAACGTAAAAGAAGCAACTTTAAAAGCAACAAAAGCTGTTTCCGGTAACGACGGTAACATTTGGTTAACCGCTAACAACAGAGTTATTGTTGAAGATTCAAAACTTGAAACCGTTAACTATTCGGCTGATGCGGCAAAAAGAACGGCCGGCGGTGATATCGAAATTTTAGCGGGTAACAAAGTTTCCATCGGTAATTCCGATTTGGATGCGGTAGGAAACATCAACATTACTTCCGTTTCACATGATATAGCACTTAGCGGTTCAACGGCAGATACGGCAAAAGACGTTAACTTAACGGCAGGAAATAGAGCTTCGATACAAGACGGCTCAATTGTAAACGCTGAAAACGTAAACGTCACGGGAACGTCCAGAGCACAAATTATTTCCTCAACGGTAAACGCAAAAAATGACGTAAACTTGGTTTCCAACGGTGATATGGCATGGTCACAAAATGCTTCGATTACTGCGGGCAACAATTTCAACGCAAAAGCAAATAACGGTTATTTATATTTGAAAAATGCGACAGTTAAAGCAAATAACAATGTAAATTTACAATCAAAATCAGATGTAACTTCTAAAAAATTAGAAGGTTCAACATTTACGGCAGGTAAAGATGTTAACGTAACATCAACGGACGGCAGCATTTTACTTACATCAACAGCTCAATTTAAACCTACAACGGGTATTAAATCGTTAACGGCGGCAAAGAATGTTGAAGTTAATTCCGCAGGCTCTTTAACAACGGAAAAAACAAAAATCAATGCGGGTGAAAATATATTCTTAACATCTTCCGAAGGTTCGGTAACAATTAAAGATACAACCAACTTTGCGGCAGGCAAAAAAGTTTATTTAACCGCAAAAACAGATGTTAAAACAGACGGCAGCGTTGATATGAACAATATTCAAACAAACATTAATGCAGGCAATGACGTAAACGTTAACTTCAAAAACGTCGGCAACAGAAACAACGGTATGATTGCAAAAGCAGGAAACAACATGGTTGTTACAACAGACGGTACGTTATCCGTATCAAGTTTAATTTCCGGTAAAGACATGACAATTAACGCAAACAAAGTTATCGCAGGTCTTCCTTACACAACGGAAACAAAATTACCGGATGATTTGGTAAGCGAACGTTCATACATCAAAGTCGGCGGTGAATTTACATCAAATGTAACAAACGATAACTACACCGTAACTGCTTCCGGCGAATTAACCGATGACGGTAAATACAATCAAAAACACCACATTCAATACGGTTCCGATGAAAAAATCCTTTTGGTTAACAAAAGACCGGTTGACAACAAAATAACGGATCCTAATTTGGGTGATGCCGACAAAGGTAACGATATTGATGTTATCCAACCTGATGATATTGATGATAATTCAACCGTAACTCCGCCTGTCGATCCTTCAAAACCGGATACCGACGATAAGAACAACCCGTCAAATCCTGATGGCGGTGACAAAGACACTCCGACGAACCCCGATGGCGGCGATGACAAAGGCGACCAAGAACCTTGTCCGGATATCCCGAATGAAGACTTGGTTGAAGACGAACAAACTCCCGGCCTTGTATCTGTCAGTAACTTATTAAGCAATGCGTTAACAAAAAGCAACAAATAATGCAAATGCAACTGATATAATATAAA
>CAYWAD010000171.1:0-1815 GCA_964456045.1 uncultured Lachnospiraceae bacterium | reverse complement strand
ATGAAACACATCAAAAAGTATTTATCCGCGGCGTTGTTGTCAGTCTGTTGCATGGTACTGTGCATAGGACTTGCGTCGTGCGATAAAGAAAGCCACACGCATACGTACACCGAGAGGGCAGACGCCGCGTATCTCAAATCGGCGGCGACCTGTACGGAAAAAGCGGTGTATTACAAATCTTGCTCTTGCGGCGAAAAAAGCACGGATACCTTTGAGTACGGCGAGCCCAAAGGTCACGACTATTCTACGCTCAAACAATCGGCGACGCACCATTGGTACGAATGTACTTGCGGAGCGAAAAACGGAGAGGTAGAACACACCCCGTCTGCCGCGGCAACCGAAACTACCGACCAGGTCTGCACGGTTTGCGAATACGTAATAACCCCCGCTACGGGGCATATTCACACCAATCACCTGACCAAAACGGAGGCAAAATCTGCCACATGTACGCAGACGGGTAACACCGAGTATTACGTTTGCAGTTGCGGCAAATGGTTTACCGACAGTACCGCCACCACCGAAATTACGGATAAAAACAGCGTAATCGTTGCAAAAACGCAACACTCTTTTACCCGACAAGTTGCCGATGACAAATATGTAGCCTCGTCTGCCACTTGCACCGCGAAGGCGACCTATTATCACTCCTGCGTTTGCGGTGAAAAAGGTACGGATACCTTCGAGTACGGCGAACCCAAAGGTCACGACTACGGCGAATGGGTAAGCAACAACGACGGCACGCACACCAAGACGTGTAAAAACGACGCCTCTCACACAGTAACGGAAAACTGTCACGGCGGTGCGGCAACCTGTACCGAGAAAGCGACTTGTTCCGACTGCGGCGGTAAATACGGCGAGTTGAAAGAACATGACTATTCTACGCTCAAACAATCCGCCACGCACCACTGGTACGAATGTGCTTGCGGAGCGAAAAACGGAGAAACGGCGCACACCCCGTCCGCCGCGGCAACCGAAACTACCGACCAAGTCTGCACGGTTTGCAGATACGTAATAACCCCCGCCACTGGGCATATCCATAGTAGTCACCTTACCAAAACGGAGGCAAAATCTGCCACATGCACGCAGACGGGTAACACCGAGTATTACGTTTGCAGTTGCGGCAAATGGTTTACCGACAGTACCGCCACTACCGAAATTACGGATAAAAACAGCGTAATCGTTGCAAAAACGCAACACGACTACGCAACATTAAAACAATCCGCCACGCACCACTGGTACGAATGTGCTTGCGGAGCGAAAAACGGAGAAACGGCGCACACCCCGTCCGCCGCGGCAACCGAAACTACCGACCAAGTCTGCACGGTTTGCAGATACGTAATAACCCCCGCCACTGGGCATATCCATAGTAGTCACCTTACCAAAACGGAGGCAAAATCTGCCACATGCACGCAGACGGGTAACACCGAGTATTACGTTTGCAGTTGCGGCAAATGGTTTACCGACAGTACCGCCACCACCGAAATTACGGATAAAAACAGCGTAATCGTTGCAAAAACGCAACACTCTTTTACCCGACAAGTTGCCGATGACAAATATATAGCCTCGTCTGCCACTTGCACCGCGAAAGCGACTTATTATTACTCCTGCGTTTGCGGCGAAAAAGGCACGGATACCTTTGAGTACGGCGAACCCAAAGGTCACGACTACGGAGAATGGATAAACGCCGTCGACGCAACTTGCGAAAGCGACGGCACGAAAGGTCACTACACTTGTTCTGCTTGCGGCAAATACTTTGACCAAAACAAAACAGAGTTAAGCGACCTCACCGTCAAAGGCGGTCACGTTTACGGCGAATGG
>CAYWAD010000170.1:0-1818 GCA_964456045.1 uncultured Lachnospiraceae bacterium | reverse complement strand
GGGGAAGTGGATAAGCAAGATAGCGCTTGGGTGTCTGGGCTTGGTTTTGAGCACGGGCACTATTTTTGGTGGAAAGACTAAGTCCGAAACCTATGCTATCACTACTACAGATACCACTAGTTATGTATCTGTGGGCGAATTGTTTGATACAACTTCAAAAACCTTCGATTTTGACAATTTTGAAATCCTCCTAAAATATATCTCTGGCAACCCTGACGCAGGCTCGGTGGACGATATAGCGAGTCTGGCTCATAATATCACCGACGCTAGCGTGATGCGTGCCAAAACATTAGATGCCGGCGATGGCTATAGTGCCAAAACCAGTAGCCAAGATATCATCGTGCGATTAGGAGGGCTAAATTGGCAAGTAATGTACCTAAGCGAAAACAAATCTGGCGAACCCATCCTTACTCTTTGGCTAGACAATGCCAAGCAAGACGCTTGGGCTGATCGCAGTGCTACCGAGGGCACATATTATGGCTTCATCGACGGGGCTCTATATAGCGACTGGTCGGCTAATTGGTATAATAGTACAGTTGGCACTAGTCCTTCGAATATGTATGGTGCTAGTTACATAAATGCAGTAACTCTAAATAATGGTGGTGTGTATGCCACAAACTATAGTGGCACTTATACTACTGTAGAAAAGGATGCCGAAAATCCCTTTGCACTATTTACAATGGAAGATTATGGTCTCACTGAGTATATTGAAAAACCTCGAAATGTAAGTTGGCAAGAAAATCAAAGTGCAAAAAGTATAATGTCGATGTCATATAATTATCCAAATGATGCGTGGTCCAAAGAAACTTCTGACGATGGCTTTTATAGTGCTAGTTATAACTATGCCGAACTAGACTATAGCGACGCGTGGGCAGATAGTTATATTTGGCTTCCTAGTATGTCTGAGACGGGCTATAGTGATAGTTATTTAGGACTTTGGAAAGCATCTGTTAATCAAAGGAAAAACTTCGATGGCAGTACCACTTCGTCACAGGGCAGTGTAGGCTCTACTAGTGGCAATGCATATCCTTACTCGTGGCTCCGTTCTGGCAACTACATTAATGCTTCTTATGCGTGCGATCTCACTCCGTCAGGCTCCTCTGACTACAGTAATCGTGTCAACTATAGCCTCGCTGTACGCCCCTCGCTCCACCTTAATCTAAACTCTGTCGAGCTTAGCTCGACGCGCGTTTCTATCGCTGGAGGGGAAATGGCACTAGGCTCGTCTGGCGAAGTGTACAATGGGAAGGCAAAAACGCCAGAGGTGACCGTCACATTAGACGGGTCGCCTCTGGCTCGCGATACAGATTACATACTAACCTACTCGCTAAATGGTGTAGCAGTAGACGAAATCAAGGGTGTAGGAGAGTATACAATCACAGCCAAAGGCACGGGCGACTATCGTGGCAAACTAACTGCTACATATACTGTGACAGCGCAAAATCTTGCGAATATAACTATATCCACACCTAGCGACCAGACGTACACTGGCTCTGCCATAGCACCTACACTAACTATAACCGATGGAGATGTGGCACTCACCCAAGACACCGACTACACTATAGCCTACACCAATAATACAAATGTAGGCACTGGTACGATGACTATCACAGGAATAGGGAACTATACTGGTGAAGCGACTAGGAACTTTTATATAACTGCACTGGATATAAGTAGTAGCAATATTAGTGTGAGTGGGGTGTCTAGTATGACGTATACTGGTTCTGCACTTGAGCATACACCTACCATTACTCATAGTGGCAAGACACTGACACTGAATACCGACTACACATTGTCATACAAAAATAATACTAACGT
>CAYWAD010000169.1:0-1820 GCA_964456045.1 uncultured Lachnospiraceae bacterium | reverse complement strand
TCGAAATTGCCGATGAAGTCGGCGTTCAAGATCGGCGCCGGCGCGCTGAATCACAAAAAATTCAGACTTGTGATGACGATCTTCCTCTCTGTTGTAGCGTTTACGCTTTTCGGACTGGTTGATACGTTCGGCTCGTACGATCACATCCAAACCTGCACGAATTCGATCGTGGATTCGGGGATAGAATACGCTTCGGTAAGAAAATCGATGCGCATAGGCAGCGGAATAGATGTCTATTGGCGCAATTGGGGATATTATTTTGATCAAGACGAGATAGACGCGCTCAGCAAAGAAAGCGGCGTTGAATTCAAGGGCGTTTACGTCCCGGAGGGAAATTTGGATTTTTCCCGGTATCTTGATTCGAATCAAGAGATTTACACAGAAAGTAGCTTTAACATATATTCGACAGGCGTTTCCGGCTTTGTTGAAATGACTCAGGAGGAGCTTGACCTTCACGGCTATGCTCTTTCGGCAGGCAGGCTGCCCGAAACCAACGACGAAATCGCCTTGACCTCGTATATTTGCGAAACTTTCAAAATGGGCGGATATGAAATGACAATATCAGACTCGGACGGAGTGGTATCTTCAAAAACGGAAAAAATCACTTCAGATGCCGATATGATTGGCAAAAAGCTCACATTGAACGACACGGAATATACGATTGTCGGTATTGTTGATACAAAATTTGATCTGTCGCGATATAAGTCCCTCACCGAAAATAAGGACAAAAATTCGACCGCGGACGATCTTGTTGATTATTTGCTCTATAATGAGCTGAATTATGCGAAAAATTACAGCTTTAATAATCTCGCGTTCCTTTGCGAAGGCGCAATTGATGATATAATTGCGTCAGGTTATACGACCAAGGCGCTCGAAAGCGTTTATATGTGGTTTTTCGCAAACAGCGATAGGTATATTTCGCTCGACCCGTATAGAATAGGCAATTACGGCGATCTTGACCTTGATAAGGTTACATGGGTGAACGGCGAAGTGCCCGATAAGCTCGGCGAAAAAGATATAGTTATCACAACGGACTGCGTTTATTCTGAAATTGAGTGGATTGACGAATCGTATGAGCCTACGGAGACCGAGGACGGTTTGGTTATGTATAAAACCGACTATTCGCCGCTGTTCGATTATGAATTCGACGGCTCCGGTGATATCAATAACGAATACTTGGATCTTTCCGGCTATCGCGTCGTCGGATTTATAGAAATCACGGACGAAAATAACTCGGAAGAATCGCCTCAAACTATATACGTTTGCGACGAACTCTATGAGAAAATGACAAAGAATATGGGCGGAATCTATGACTTTGCGGTAGGCGCCATGCCCGAAAGCCGCGCGGAGATAAAGACTCTGCTTGAGTATTGCTACGCGGAAGACAGAGACATCCGTTATTTGATGAAGAACCCTGTCACTTACGAGCTTGACAGCGTAAACGAAGTGCTTGAAGTACTTTCGCAAGTATTCTTCTGGGTTGGCATCGGTTTTGCGGTGTTTGCATCGCTCATGCTTGCGAATTTCATTACCACGAGCGTCACGTACAAAAAGCGCGAAATCGGTATTTTGCGCGCGATCGGCTCCAGAAGCAATGATGTGTACCGTATATTCTTCGCGGAAAGCTTCATTATCGCGATGATAAACTTTGTGCTTGCGGCTGTTGCGACATTTGTTGCGACAACGGTGCTTAATAATGTTATGAGAGAAGAAGTCGGAATCCTCATAACTATCCTCACATTCGGCATCAGACAGATACTCCTGATTTTTGCCGTTTCCGTCGGTGTAGCGGCTATTGCAAGCTTCCTTCCCGTTAAGAA
>CAYWAD010000168.1:0-1866 GCA_964456045.1 uncultured Lachnospiraceae bacterium | reverse complement strand
GTTGGAATTGCCGGGGGTGTGGGATTTATTCGGGCAGAACCAATTCATAGGTCAGCAGATCGTGTTCCTGCAACCAGGCGATGGTGTTTGTGCAGTCGGCATGGACATCAAAATACAGATAGAAACCGAACAGATCTCTGGCCGGGGGATCATAGCACAGGTTGATCTGCAAGCTGCTGCTGTAGTACTCTTCTCCCAGTAAGAAGTAGCCCTGGTGGAACGAGTTCAGGCTTACAAAATTTCCGGCTTCCCGGTCTGCCCGGACGGCTTCCAGCAGAGATTTGGCCATCTCCGGGGTGCAGGTGACCCGGTCGACACCCTCGATATACAGGTATTCTACCTGATCCACATCGAAAGGAACGTCCTCACCGTAGCTGCCGTAGGACTGCTTTTCCTGATAGAAACTGTCCCAATCGCTGAAAAGTTCTCGCATCAGTTCCCCGGCATCGCTGTCCACCCAAAGGAACAGGGAACGTTTGACGGTACGGCCGCTGTTCAGGGTGTATTGCACAGAAATATAGGTTGTCCGGCGGAACAGCTTGGTGTCCAGATAATCCGGGTAGCGGTAATCAGACGCTTCGGTCTGCCGCCGTACCTCTTCCAGAGGCAATCCCTGCTCCAGCAGTTCCCGGTTATAGTAGCCGGAATAAGACAGGTCGCCCAGATCGTCTTCCAGAGCCAGAGCGTGGAACTGTACCACCTTTTCCACATCTTCCGCATCGGTCAGGGTGCGGCGTTCGCCGTTGCTGTAGATGTACACTGAGCGGACATCTTCCGCTTCGGGCGTCCAGTGGGACAGATCCAGCACGTCGAACCAGGTTGCCGCAATGCTCAGCACCACCACCAGCAGCACCGGGATCAGGCGCAGGAAATTCCGCTTTTCAAACACCCGGCTGGTGCGGCTGAGCACCATTTTCACCGCAAACCAGCCCACGGCGATGCCGGCCAGCAGCACGCCGTAAACCAGCAGGTCAGGTACGCCGTTCAGCACGAACAGCACCACCAGTGCCACCAGGAAGCCCAGTGCCACGGAAACCAGCACCTGAACCACGGGGATCAGAGCAGGCACAGCTATCGGATCTCCGGCGGATTCCAGATCCCGTTTGCGGTACAGCAGCCAGGCAAGACCGGTCATACCCACACCGGCCACGGCCCAGGCGATCAGTCCCTGCCATGCGGCGGCATCCAGGTTGAAGGTGGCTACCATTTCGTTTTCATGGCCATAGAACAGCCATTTCAGGAGGAAATAGCCCTGCAACTCCACGGGGGTCTGCCCGATCTGTATCAGGGGAGTCAGGATCTGCGCCAGCTGACCGCTGGACTCCACCCCGGTGATCAGGGGGATGTAACAGGTATCCACCACCAGCCCGGCAAAGTAGGCACCGAACTGGATGATGGCATACACCGCCAGCATTCCAAACCGGTTGCCGGCGCACATGGTGGCCAGCACGGCGATGCCAAAGCAGCAGAGAAATTGCAGATTGCTGCACACAAACCAGTAAAGTGCCAGCATACCGCTGTGCGCCACAATGGAGCCTGCCAGCAGTGGCAGCGTCACCAGAGCAAACAGTGCCGTGGGCACCAGAGAAAAGGTCAGTCCCGACATCAGATTGGTCACGAACAGTTCTTCCCGGCGCACCGGCATGGCGTGCAGACCGTTGCACATCCGGCCGTTGTACAGATCCCCAAACAGCAGCTGCGCCATCAGGGGCGCAAAGCACAGATTCACCGCAGCCATCATGGGGATGCAGGAGATCAGGTTGGCAGCAAAGTAATACTGCCGGTCTCCGCCGGTGAGCAGGATGGTCAGTCCCAGCATCAGGCACAGGGTATACAGCACCCCCACCGGGGCGAACCGGGTCATAT
>CAYWAD010000167.1:0-1901 GCA_964456045.1 uncultured Lachnospiraceae bacterium | reverse complement strand
TTACAAAAAATATCTTGAAAGTGAAAAGAAAGATTTTGTTAAAATTGCAAATAGTTTAACAAAAGAAGAAATTGGAAACTACATAATGAATGGAGTTAAAGATTTCACGAAATTGCTTTCGCAAGTGTTGAAGAAATCTTCCATTTTAGAAAAAGATATTGAAAGTAAAGACACAATTTCAAAGGCAAACCGAGTGGTTAAACAAACGATTGAAAAACTAAATCCAGATGACGATAAAACCAAAACAATTATTATTCCAGAAAACATTTTTACAAAAGAAAACATAAACGAATTAGCAAAGAACTTAACTAAATTTTTGAAGTAAAACAGCTTTTAACTTGGGCTGTTTTTTTGTTGCCCTTTAAATTAAAAAAATAGAAAACCACAAGGCAAAACCATTGCCCCTTTAATTAGAAAAAATAAAAAAAGGAGGACTGTAAATGAAAGTCTTAAAAAACGAAAATATGCTACGCATTAGAGATTTGAAACTATTAAATAGACTGCAAGAAATGTATAACAACACAAAGTTTACAAGTGCAAATGAGTTTTATAATAGTCTACTCAAAAGCATAGCATACAAAGAAATTAAAGAAGATGAGATTATAGATAAATTAGAAGATATAGAAGATAAGACTAATGCGATTTATGAAAAGGTAAAGAAAATATGAGCGAGAAAAACAACATAGTGTTCAAGTGTTTTTACTATAAACCCAAAGAAAAATACAACACACAAACGCAAGCAGACAAGATAAAGAAACGGGAATTTTTGAGTTGTTCTTCCAACTATAACTATGTCAGTTATGTAGATACTGGTGCAAGCAACAAACTCCCAAAAGATTATACCGAGTATGTTGGCAACGATGAAAAATCTTGCGGAGCATTTAACCAAAATGGATTACTTGATGAAAAGCAAAAGAAAGAATTACGAGAAATGCTACGAAATACAAAAAGTTGCATTTGGGATTGCTTAATTTCTTTCAAAGAAGATTTTGGAGAAAAGTATTGCAGAGATTATGAGCAAGCCTATGAGTTTATAAAATCCGAACTGCCAAAGTTTTTCACTCGTGCTGGACTAGATAAGGACAATATTATCTGGTATGCAGGACTGCACGAAAATACGGATAACAAACATATCCATATTTCGTTTTTTGAAAAGGATCCCCAGTATTTCAAAAACGGTGGAAAGTTGGTTTACCATAACGGAACAATACCCAAAGATGTTCTCATCGACAGCAAGCGAATTTTCGAGCAAAAACTCACGAATGCAACCGCCGAAATAGTCAGAGCAAGAAAAGACTTGCGTGACCAATACAACCTAAATTTGACCCCATTTAGGCTAACCAAACGAGCAAAGAAACTTATGCTTAATCTTTATGATATGCTACCCAAAACTGGCAGACTTTCTTACGATAGCGAGAATATGGAAAAGTTAAAACCACAGGTCGATGAGATAACATATTTACTACTCCATGCAAACAAGGAAACTTACAAAAGTTATTGTGATTTTGAAGATAAACTTTCTGAACTTTATGAGTGGCAAAACGACAGAGATTATGCAAAATCTAATAAGTATAAAGAAGATATGTTTAGACGACTTGGAAATATGAATATTCAAACTGCAATAGAGATTGGAAGACTTCGAGATAGAACTCTAAACCAAGAAATTTTTAATTCAAGACAAAGATATTTTGAGAAGAAGATACGAGCAAAGCAACTGGATTATTTGCTTGATTGTTTGGAGTATTATTCAAAACTTGATGAGCAAGAGATTAAACGATTTAGAGAATATTGCGAACACCTTGAATATATGCGAAAGAAGACCGAATATGAAAATTCAAGGCATAGAGATTACGAAATGTAGTGCTTCACTTGTAGAGATTATTTGATACAGGATAAACGGA
>CAYWAD010000166.1:0-1914 GCA_964456045.1 uncultured Lachnospiraceae bacterium | reverse complement strand
CAGTCGGGACGGTTGGGTGTGATTTCGTAATCAACAACGATGTCGCGGAGCATGAGCGCGTCGCGGATGTCCTTGCCGACCATATCGGCAAATTCTTCACCGAGGATACAGATGCCGGTATTGTCGTTGCCCGGCATATCGTGGCTTGTGAGGTTGAGCTCGCCGATCGAGCAAAGCATACCGTCCGAGGGGACGCCGCGAAGCTTGCCCGCCTTGATCTTAACTCCGCCGGGGAGCAACGCCGGCGCCTTTGCAGCCGGAACGATCGCGCCTTCAAAGACATTTTGAGCGCCCGTTACGATCTGACGGAGCTGACCCTCTCCGCAATCCATCATGCATATCTGCAAATGGTCGGAATCGGGGTGTTTTTCAATGGAAACAATCTTGGCGACAACGACGTTTTCAATGTCCTCCGCCAAAGTTTCCCAGCATTCAACTTTGCTTCCCGTATCGGTCATACGGTCCGCAAATTCTTTTATCGGGATGTCGCTGACTTTGGTGAAGTCACCGCACCAATTATATGAAAGTTTCATTTGTTATACCGTTCCTTTCGTGTAATCAGAACTGACCGAGGAAGCGCAGGTCGTTTTCATAGAGCAGGCGCATATCATCGATGTGATATTTGAGCATTGCAACGCGCTCGATGCCTATTCCGAAAGCGAAGCCGGAGAATTCGTCCGGATCGATTCCGCAGCCGCGAAGCACGTTCGGGTGAACCATACCGCATCCGAGCACTTCGATCCAGCCTTCGTTTTTGCAGAGACGGCAACCCTTGCCGCCGCATGAGAAGCAGGAAACGTCAACCTCGGCAGAAGGCTCCGTATAGGGGAAATGGTGCGGACGGAAGCGGATCTGTGTATCTTTTCCGAACAGATTCTGAGCAAAAACAAGGAGCGTGCCGCGGAGGTCGCCCATTGTGATGCCACGGTCAACCACAAGGCCCTCGAACTGATGGAACAGCGGCGAGTGAGTTGCGTCAACCTCGTCCGAACGGTAAACACGTCCCGGCGAAACTATGCGAATCGGGGGCGCTTTTTTCTCCATTGTACGGATCTGAACTCCGGACGTCTGCGAGCGGAGCAAAATATTTTCGGTAATATAGAATGTGTCCTGCGTGTCGCGCGCGGGATGTCCTTCTGGCATATTGAGCGCCTGGAAATTGTAATAATCAAGCTCGACTTCGGGACCGTCAACAACGCTGAATCCCATTCCGAGGAAGATGTTTTCCATGTCACGCTGAACCTTTGCGAGAGGGTGACGTTCGCCTACATCGGGTAAACGTGACGGCATTGTTACGTCGATGCGTTCGTCAGCGAGTTTCTTGGCGAGTGCGTTTGTTTCGGCGGCAGCTTTCTTTACGGTCAATTCGGTTTCGATTGCGGCGCGAACTTCATTTGCGAGCGCACCGATAACGGGGCGTTCTTCGGGCGAAAGCGCGCCCATGCCGCGCAGGACTGCGGTCAGCTCGCCTTTTTTGCCGAGATAGCGTATGCGGAGAGCTTCAAGATCGGCGTCGGGCTCGCTGAGAAGCGCAAGCGCCTCCGATTTGATGCTCAAGAGCTTTTCTTTCATTGTGTTTGTCCTTTCGGTTATGAAAAATATATTTTATTTCGGATTATTTCGGGTGAAAACAAAAAAGTTCCGTCCCCATAACAGGGACGGAACGTAATTCCGCGGTACCACCCAAATTCTTGCCGAGAGCAAGCAACTCTTTAAGTCTGTAACGGGACTGCCCGTACCTCGCTACTGCAATTTCACGAGATCTGCTCCGAAGGGAAATGCTTATGATCATTCATCGCGCCGCTCTCAGCCGTGGCAGCACTCTCTTTGAGATGAAATTGACCATTTGCTGACTTCATCACTGCATTATCTATTCAATATTATCACAAACGGTTTATTTTGTCAAGGATGAAA
>CAYWAD010000165.1:0-1919 GCA_964456045.1 uncultured Lachnospiraceae bacterium | reverse complement strand
AATAACTATAAAACTATTGAAACTCTACGAGATATTCATGACGAAACTGACTGCCTGATAATATTTATCGGTATGGGCTTGGCTCACAAAAAACTTGAAAGATACAAACATCTATATGACAGATTTTCAGAAATTTTGAAATTTGAAATTTTTGGAGTAAATGATTTATCGCAGATTATTAGTCAACTTTCTAAAATCCAATTTACCCCTGAAACTATTGAATATATCCATACAAAATACAACAGATTTAGACAAATTGTTCAACTGATAAACCTGATAGAAAATTTCTCAAAAGATAATAATTTAGCAGAAATCACAAAAGAAACTATGGAGCAGATTGTATGAATATTGAAAAACTTGCAAAACATTTGAAAGAATTTACCATAGATGAAATTGAAATGATAGCTAAGTGTGATTGTAAAACAGAACTTGAACACCTTTTGAACAAGGGTAAAATAGTTTTTGAACAGGGTTTGTATAAATATTTTGAAAAGACTGAAATAATTGATTATGCAATATTTTCTGCGGAGACACTGACAAATGAGCCTTTGGATTTTGAAACAGCAGTTAAATATTTTTTAGAAAAATATGCCAAAACCTCTTGTACTAAAAGGACTTATGAAACTTATGAATCTATCTTTAGAATAAATATACTGCCATTTTTTAAAAATAAAATAGTTCAAAAAATCACTATGAATGACATAAAAGACTTTTACTTAGTTTGTAAAACTCGCAACTTGGGACATAGAAGATTGAAAAATACTTTGACCCAACTTAATCAGCTTTTGAAATACTGTAAATCGCAAGGGTTAGTTTCAAAATGCTGTAGTTTTCAGGTAAAAAGATTGAACGAAAAGAACCAATTTAGTATTAGCAGAATAATTTTTGAGGAATAAATATGACTAAAATGAAATATTACAAACAGGCTGAAAAGATGTATGTTTATGACAAAATCCCACTTGAAGAAATCGGGGGGAGGCTAAATATCTCTCGCAGAACTTTATTTTATTGGAAAAAGAAATATGAATGGGATAGAAAAAGATTTGAAGCGGAACATAATCAGGAAATTTTCAGTGAAGAACTTTTTGATTTTGCAAGAAAACTAATACAAAAGATTTCTTTTGACATTGATAACAACCGCCAAACTCCACAATCAGAAATTTATTCACTAATGAAGATTTTAAAAAACATTCCGCAGGTGAAACAATATGAAAACTCACAACCTAAATCTAAACAACCAAAACCAACAGGACAACTAACTCCTGAAATTATTGAACAGATTGAAAGGGAAGTATTAGGCTTGGAGTAAAAATATTTAATTCTTATGGAAAATATATGGTACGATATTCTCATGGTTAGTTTCCCTTTAAAATATAAAGATAAATTTATACAAATGCAAGATGCCTTAGATATAACATCTTATGCAATTAGATTTGTCAAAGATAACTATAATTGCAATATTGAAAAATATAAAATTGTTTTAGATGTTTTATCAAATCTTATACAAACAATAAAAGGGATAAATGATCACAAACCTCCAAAAGAAAAAATTATTAAAGCAATAGAAACAATTGAAGAAATTGCAAATGTAATAATAAATGATAAAGAGCGAAAAGATGATTTTGAAAAAACAGCTGCATTATGTAAATTTTGGCTTAGAAATTCATTATTTTTTATTTTATAGAATTATATTTACTGAGTAGTTAAAATACTATTATTTATTGCATATTCATTAAAATATTTATTTTACCATGCAAAAGTCGTGCGTAAAATGTAATTAATCATACAAAAAGTCGTGCGTAAAATGTATCTTGTGATATAATTTTGTCAAAGGAGATTGGTCATGTATAGATATGCAATAAACAATTTAATAGCTTGGAAAAATTCACCAAATCATATGCCGCTTATTATAAAAGGGG
>CAYWAD010000164.1:0-1932 GCA_964456045.1 uncultured Lachnospiraceae bacterium | reverse complement strand
TGGGTTGCGTCCAGCGATTACAGAGTAGACGTTCGCGTTTCCGACAATATCTTCAAGCAGCTTTCCGAAACCTACCGTAAAATCAGAAATACCTCTCGTATCCTCCTCGCAAACCTCGGTGACTTCGATCCCATGACGGATATGGTTCCCGTAGATGAGCTTTGCGATATTGATAAATGGGCACTTTCGAGACTCAATTCGCTTGCAAAAACAGTCCGCGATGCATACGACAGCTACGAATTCCACGTCGTATACCATTCCGCGAACAATTTCTGCACGATCGACCTCTCCAAGCTCTATATTGATATCACTAAGGACCGCGTTTATACCGCAGGTAAAACGTCTCGTGAGCGCAGAAGCGCACAGACGGCAATGTATCTTATCCTGTCGTCTCTTACACGTATGCTCGCTCCGCTGATCGCGTTTACGGCTGAAGAAATCTGGCAGTTTATGCCTCACGAAGCGTCCGATGTTAAGGAAAGCGTGTTCTGCAACGATCTTCCCGAATATAAGTCCGAGTGGGCGTTTGAAGAAATCGCAGCGAAGTACGACGCACTTTTCGCGGAGCGTGATGCCGTAACAAGCGCGCTTGAAATCGCAAGAGCGGATAAGAAGATCGGTAAATCACTTGACGCAAAGGTTGATATTTACACAGCAGACGCGGAAAAGTTTGCGCTTCTCTCATTGTTTGACCTTGCAACTCTTGAAGATGTATTTATAACATCCGGCGTAACGCTTCATAACGAAAACGCACCCGAAGGCGCGTTTGTTCCCGAAAACGGCGGCGTTGCAGTCCTCGTTTCTCCCGCAGACGGAGAAAAGTGCGATCGTTGCTGGAAATATTCGGACGATTGTCAGCATGATGACGAGGGCGGTTGCATCTGCGCGCGTTGCCATGCTACGGTAAACGCGTAATGCCGGAAAAGAAAAGTCCTCGCGTCTATATTCTGTATGCCGCTATCGTTGCGATTGCCGTAGCGATAGACCAAGTCACCAAATATTTGGCAGTCAAATACCTTACCGAAGTCTCGACGATTCCGCTCATCGAGGATATCCTGCATTTGACTTACGTTGAAAACACAGGCGCGGCATTCGGTATGATGAAAAACAGCCGTTGGCTGTTTATGACCGTCTCCGTTATCGCGATCATCGCGATCATCGCGATACTTTGGCGGTACGGTCGTGAGCTTGTTGCGGCTTCCGTTTGCCTTGCTATGGTTCTGGGCGGCGGTATTGGCAATATGATTGACAGAGTTGCGCTCGGATATGTTGTTGATTTTATAGATTTCAGAGCGATCAACTTTGCCGTTTTCAACGGCGCCGATTCGTTCGTGTGCGTAGGTGCGTTCTTTTTGATAATCTATCTCATAAAGGACCTTATCCGCGAATACAAGCTTGAAAAGCAGCAAAAAGAACAGAAAAACACCGAGAATGTCTCGGATGAAGAAACAGAAAAATGAACAGAAACGAATGTGAAGTTTATACTGTTGCCGAAGAAAACGTCGGGGCGCGCCTCGACGTTTTTCTCGCTTGCGTAACGGAGCTTTCGCGCTCGCAGGCGCAAAAGCTTATATCGGACGGCGCAGTTTCCGTCACAGATGCCTGCGGCAGAGCGGTGATAGCTTCGAAAAAATACGTTTTAGCCGATGGAGATACTGTCGAGATCGAACTGCCGAAGCCAACGCTTCTTTCCGTTGAGGCGGAAAATATCCCGCTTGACGTTATCTATGAGGACGATGATGTCATCGTTGTGAATAAGCCGTCGGGTATGGTCGTTCATCCTGCACCCGGAAACGAAACCGGCACGCTCGTCAACGCCTTGCTCTATCACTGCGGCGATTCGCTTTCCGGAATCGGAGGAGTTTTGCGTCCCGGTATCGTGCATAGGATAGATAAACAAACGAGCGGACTTATAGCCGCGGCGAAGAACGA
>CAYWAD010000163.1:0-1942 GCA_964456045.1 uncultured Lachnospiraceae bacterium | reverse complement strand
GTCGCACTTTTCTTTATGGGTGCGGACAGAACCGGCGTTACACTTCCGTAAACAAATGCGTATAAACAAAAGCGCAGTAAAAACTGATGTTTTTACTGCGCTTTTTTAATTGAAATCAAACATTTTCGCAAAGCTTCGATAACGCTTCCGCTATGCTTTTTTTGTAGACGTAAATTTCGGGGATGTCCTTTGCCTTTTCGTCGTCTTCGAGATAGTCAATGTCAATAATAATTACCGCGGTGTCGCATATCGGATGTTTTAGCAGATCGTTTGCAGCGGCAACTTCTTTTTTCAAAAATTCCGACAGTGATTCAACATAATCGTCGTTATCCTCGCTGAGTTCGACGACCCATTCGTCGTGCTCTGTGTCGTAGCTCGGTATTGTATCGGTGATTATTAAAGTTTTGCCGTAGACAAACAGACCGCGAGCGAGCTCGTCTGTTTCGTCGGGACATGGATAATACGTGATCGGAAGTTTATTTTTGAGGATTGCGTTGTATATTTTGAAGTTTGTGCAGGTAGCGTCAAACCATTTGTACTTTTTATGCTCGGTTTTGTAATAAATCGATCGCTTGTATTTGATATAATCAAAAGGCAAGGTGAAAACGGCGAAAATTGCCCAAAGTATGGCTGAAAAAATTGTTATAACTGAGATGGCAAATATGGATAGTGCGTTTCCGATAGTTTTTCTAAATGAAAAATCGTTTTTCATAACGTTGCCTTTGCTCGAAGTATATTACTTGCAGTAGCTTATGAATTTGTCTTTTATGTTTACAACGCGAGCCTTTTCGTAGTGGGAATATTCCGGGACGCCCTCGAAAAATACGATTCTGTAACGGTATGTGAGCGATTCGCCTGCCGGGATCGTCAGTCCGCCGCGGAAATAGAGATTGTTTGCCGCGAACAGACCGTAATTGCGGATGTGCCATGTCGTCGGGTAGCGCTCGTTGGATTCGTTGTCGAATACCGCAACGCCGACCTTGCGACCGGACAGCTCACCGCCGTATACGCACCAGTTTGCCGCCTTGCCCCAACATTCCTTTTCGCCGGATGCGCCGTAGGAGTTGCGCATATAACCGCCGTTTTCAACGCGGAGCGGATCCGCCATTCTGACACCGAGCGGCCCTGCTTCCTTCGTTGCACCGAATTTTACGGCGCCGTAAGACGCTGTGTACGTGATCGCAACATCAATATAGCGACAATCTTCTGACTGAGCGTAAAATTTGTATTCGCAAGCAGCGTCGATCATCGGCTTGCCGTCGTGAGACGACCAAAGCGTTTTTGCGGTAAACGATGCAAAAGCCGAGCCGACCGTAATGTTTTCGATGCCTGCGTTTGTCTGGATTCCGCAGTTTTCGGGTTCGTTCCAAAAATCAACATTGCCGATATCATCTCTGCCGTCAAGCGATACGTCACCGACACCGAAGAACACGGAACGGTGATGAGGATGCTCTGTCGTTTCAAAGTCAAGTCTGGTGTAGCTTTCACCGAACGAGGTCATGACGGGACCGAGATAGGGCTTATAGAGCTTATCCGAGTAAACGTATGATGTGAAAGTTTTGCTGCCTATGATGACTTCAAGCTTGCCGTTCTTTTCGTCGCCGGAACGTACGATCGAGATAGGGGAAACGCTGTCGGATTTCACGGGGCAAAGCTCGTATTCGCCTGCCGGAAGCGAGAGGATCGCGGTCAGCGTGCCATCCTTGACCTGCGCCGGAAAGATTCTACCGAAAACCGATACGGCATTTACGTTTTCGTCGCCGTCGTATTTGAAGCATATCGGCTCGTCTGCGAGGAATTTATTTGTTTTGAACGGGATCATATTCAAATCTCCTTTATCTAAGTCTCAAAAAATGTTGTTTGTGAAAGTGTGTGCAAATGGAAGCTCCGCTTCAAAGTCGGAAAATCCGCATTCTACGGAGATCATTCCGCTGTAATCGGT
>CAYWAD010000162.1:0-1971 GCA_964456045.1 uncultured Lachnospiraceae bacterium | reverse complement strand
GTTGCGGCAGGTGAGGACGGCGCAGACGTCGTTTGCGGCGTCAAGGCGGCATCCGTGCATACAAAGGTCATCAATTACATCGGAGAAAACTTCCAAATCAATGAATTCGCTCCGGAACGTATCGGCGAGCAGGGCGAGCTTTTGTACGTTCACGGACTTGCCGATAAGCTCATCGAAATATACGACGGCAGAGCCGATTTCGTTGAGTAAAACAAAAGAGATGACAAAATTTTCATTTTGGTAAAATAGTATCTTTTATTTTTTGCGAATTTATAGTATAATTATTTAGGTTATGCGTTAATAATTTTTCTATATAAAGAAAGGTGCTGAAAATATGGCAGAACTTAAAAAGCTCTCCGGCTTTGACGGAGTAAAGGGCCCCGTCCTCACTATCGTTATGGACGGTATCGGAATCGCTCCCGAAACAGCGGGCAACGCTGTTTATGAGGCGTATACTCCCACCCTTGATGATATTACAAAGAATTATCCCACAGTTACACTTCGCGCACACGGTACCGCAGTCGGACTCCCCTCGGATGACGATATGGGTAACTCCGAAGTCGGTCATAACGCGCTCGGCTCAGGTCAGGTGTTCGCCCAGGGCGCTAAGCTCGTTTCCAATTCAATCGAATCCGGCAAAATGTTCGCTTCCGAAACATGGAAAAAGCTCGTCGGCAATGTTATAGACAACGCTTCGACACTTCATTTCCTCGGACTTTTCTCCGACGGTAACGTTCATTCTCACATAGATCACCTCAAGGCAATGATCATTCGCGCAAAAGAGGACGGCGTAAAAAAGGTTCGTATCCATACGCTCCTTGACGGACGTGATGTCGGTGAAACTTCTGCGCTTGAGTATGTGCTCCCGTTTGAGGAGTTCATTTCCGAACTTCGTTCCGACGATTTCGACGTAAAAATCGCGTCCGGTGGTGGCAGAATGAACATCACAATGGACAGATACGAAGCTAACTGGAGCATGGTTGAACGCGGCTGGCATTGCCATGTCCTCGGAGAGGGCAGACAGTTCACATCCGCTGCGGAAGCTATCGAAACCTACCGTGCCGAAGCTCCCGTGCTTGACCAGGATCTTCCCGCGTTCGTTATTGCCGAAAACGGCGCTCCCGTCGGTACGGTAAATGACGGCGACAGCGTTATCTTCTACAATTTCCGCGGCGACAGAGCCATCGAAATATCCAAGACTTTTGAGGGCGGTGCGGATTTTGATAAGTTCGACAGAGTAAAAGTGCCGAATGTAATCTATGCAGGTATGCTCGAATACGACGGCGATCTCCATATCCCGAAGAATTACCTCGTTTCTCCTCCCGAAATCTCCAATACAATGGGCGAATACCTTGCAAACAGCGGCGTTCGTTCTTACGCTATTTCCGAAACTCAGAAGTACGGCCATGTAACTTATTTCTGGAACGGTAACAGAAGCGGTAAGTTTGACGATGAACTTGAAACATTTGTTGAGATTCCCTCCGACGTTGTTCCTTTCGAGCAGCGCCCGTGGATGAAGTGCGCAGAGATCACGGATGCGCTTATCGAAGCGCTCAGATCCGGCAAATACGATTACTATCGCGTCAACTTCCCGAACGGCGATATGGTCGGTCATACCGGCAACTACGCCGCAACACGTTGCAGCGTTGAGGCGCTCGATCTTCAGCTTCGCAGAATCCTTG
This sequence comes from uncultured Lachnospiraceae bacterium, assembly GCA_964456045.1. Taxonomy (GTDB): domain Bacteria; phylum Bacillota; class Clostridia; order Oscillospirales; family CAG-272; genus DTU064. The sequence goes on along the minus strand of CAYWAD010000162.1, from coordinate 289 downwards.
ACGTTATCGACGAGCTCGGCGGCGTCGCTCTCATCACAGCGGACCACGGTAACGCTGATGAAATGTACGAGATCGACAAGAAAACCAAGTCCCCCAAGTACAACAATGACGGCACACCCAAGGCGAAAACATCCCATTCGCTTAATCGTGTTCCCTGCGTGATCTACGGTGCAGGCGACATTTGCACGGTTAAGGAAGATAAGGGCGAGTTCGGTCTTGCAAACGTAGCCGCTACAATGGTTAACCTCATGGGCTACGAAGCTCCCGAAATGTGGAACGAATCTCTCAT
>CAYWAD010000161.1:0-1974 GCA_964456045.1 uncultured Lachnospiraceae bacterium | reverse complement strand
TCGCTGCATCGCGGCGGAAAATTTTTGTGCAAGCTGCTTCGAATTCAGCGGAGTCAATCTTTATATTAAGCTCCTGCTTGTTGGATTCGATGCGTTCGTTTTTGATAAGTTCCATTATATATAGTCCTCCAAATTTATACGATTAACATTAACCATAATATTATATTACGATTTTTGAATATTGTCAACCTTGAAAATGCAGATAAATGACGAAAAAAAGCCAAAAAAGCTTAAAAAATATGCAAATAAATTTTATTTTATCAAAACGGGCGTGAAATTAATCGCATCCGACGCGATCAAATGGAATCTGATTCCATTGTGAAGAAAGACAGGCGGAAAATGCTGTGCGGAATGTATGTGTCCGTACCACACGTCCGAAACTTCGTACCGCTTCAAAACCTCGACGATCGGACGGCATTCCTCGTTGCCGAAAACAGCAGGAAAGTGAAGAAAGACCTGAAGTTTATTTCTGTCGCTTGAAAGCTTGAGCCCTTCTTTGATCGAAAGCTCAAGCCGCGCCGCCTCGCGCAGGACGAGTTTTTCGTGATTTGCCGTGTAAATGTCCGCTTGACTTTCCTTATCAAAGAACCAGCCGCGCGTTCCGCAAATCGTAAAATTTTCAACGGAATAAGCGTTGTTTTGAAGAAAATCTATCGACGATATACCGCTTTTGCGCAAGAATTCACGCATTTTCGAAAGTGTTGACCACCAAAAATCATGATTTCCTTTGCCGATTATTTTTTTTCCGGGAAGCGAATCTACAAATGAGAGATCGACAAGCGCATCATCAAGCTTCGGTGCCCACGAAACGTCGCCGGGGATGATAACCGTGTCCGCTTCGCTTACTACAGCGCGCCAATTTTGTTCAAGTCGCGTGATGTAGTTGTTCCAACGTGCGCCGAACACCGTCATTGATTTTGATTCCGGCTCGCCGCCGGGCAAATGTGTGTCTGATATGGCGAATACTGCCATTGGCGCCTCCTTTTTGGCAAAATCGAAAATGTTTTTATAGAATAAAAAATGATAAATCGATAAAAATATTAGTGCGGCGAATACCGCAAGACCGAAGAAAGGACAGAAATTCAGTGGCAATTTTCGGCAGAAACGAATATTTCAACGTCAGCGAGCAGAACGGCAGTTTGCCCAAGCACATCAAGGGTGTAGCCTGTGACGTGAAAAACTGTATGTATCACGACGGTGACAGCTTTTGCACCGCAAGCAGAATAAAGGTCGGTCCCGGATACGCATCGCATTCGGCGGATACGGCGTGCATAACCTTTAAGGAAAAGAATCTTTGATGAAAGGGAGAGGCGAACACTCGCTTCTCCTCTTGTTTTTTAGAGCGGAAGCTCGTTTTTCATCTCGGAGGCTTCGATAGTTCGCTCAAAACGAATCTTCGCTTTGAGCGTTTTTTCAAGCGGTGCCGGGATTTTCGTGCTTGTGTATTCGGAAAGCTCGTGAAGTGCTGAAACGGAGTCCAAAGGCTCATTATCCGAAATGGATTTATAAACATCCGCGGCGAACTTGTACGGACTTGCCGTGCTGCAAACGAGCATCACACGCTCTGACTTATGTTCCGAAATGAAATTTTCGGCGGCGTTGATCGCAACAGCCGTATGTGTGTCGGAAAGGTAGCAGTGTTCGTTGTAGATTCGACGGATCGTTTCGCTTGTGTGCGCTTCGTCCGTGAAGTAGCCGCGAAAATCGGACTTTATTTTGCCGAGCACAGTCTCATCGACGCGGTAACACCCGGTTTCGGCAAGCCGGGACATAAGATCGTGCGTCGTTTGCGCTCCGTCCGTAAAATAAAGCAGACGTTCGAGATTGCTCGAAATCAAAATGTCCATAGACGGAGACATCGTAGGGAAGAAGGCTCTGTTTTTGTTGTAAATTCCAGTGCGAAGAAAATCCGTCAAAATATTGTTTGCGTTTGACGCACAAACAAGCGTGCCGATCGGAAGTCCCATCTTTTTT
>CAYWAD010000160.1:0-2015 GCA_964456045.1 uncultured Lachnospiraceae bacterium | reverse complement strand
AATCCATTAGGAAAGTATCAGATTCAGAGCAACTAAGAAGAGCAGATTTCTTCACTAAGTAAATCTGCTCTGAATGTGATTCTTTCCCATTGTACCAATTCGCGACCGGGTAGTCACAGAGTATATGGGGATTGCATTTGTTCTATGGAGCCTCAAAAAAGTAGAATCCTTGCAAAATCAGAGAATGGCAACCCCGGCTATAGCCATCTGTTGAAAAATGGGTATGCGAAACAAGCCTCCAGCTGTGCAGGCTTTAAAACTGTATGGACAAATGGTGTTATCCGAATGCACCATGTGTTCTTCCGAGTACCCTCATGGCAGAATGACCGCACTGCGGACAGCAGCAAATGTCTTTTTTCCAGATCTGTTTTAGCAGATCCGCCATCCCGAGACCGGTATACCGCTGCTTAAACTTCTGGTATCCCTGAAGTTTAAAAATGAACTTCAGATTTTTGGATTTCATGCGATTGTTAAGAAAGCCGTAATAGCGGACTTTCTGGAATCCTGCTGGAAGCACATGCATAAGGAAGCGTCTGATAAATTCCTCATTACAGAGGGTAACCGTACGGCGTGGATCACCGGGTTTTCTGCCACGTGCACTGAATTTTGTATGTGTATCCGTGACAGAAATGATTCTGCTGTTAGAGATCGCAACCTTGTGGGTATAGCGTCCCAGATATTCGATCGCATTACCAAAACCATTGAATGTCTCTTTGATATAAGGACACCAGTTTTTCTGATAGAGGGAGTCTTTAAAGGTATTCCAGCAAAAGGATATTTCCTGCTTGTAGAAAGAAAGGGGTACTTTCAGAACACCTGACTGGTACAGGACATTCAAATGGTATAGGAATTTTCCCTTAAATTTATCCCGTAACACAAACACGGGGATAAAAAACTTCCCTTTTGATTTGCGAATTTTTCCATCCGGCGTGATGCCGCCACCTGATATGATGCAGTGCATATGCACATGATAATCAAGTGTCTGGTTCCAGGTGTGAAGAACCTGAATGATTCCGGGTGTTGCTCCGAGATACTTTTTGTCAGCGGACAATTCCAAAAGTGTCTCGGCGGAGCATCTGTGAAGGAGACCGTATAAAAGCTTCTGATTGTTATAGAGAAGCGGATTTAATTCGTGCGGAAGAGTAAAGACCACATGAAAATACGGCGAGTCAATGACTTCCGCTCTACGCTTATCCACCCAGAGTTCTTTTTTGACAGCCTGACAGTTCGGACAGTTACGGTTGCGGCAGGAATTGTTATGGTATTCGATGTGACCGCAATCGGAACACCGGCTGATTGTTGCACCTAAAATACCGGTTTTACAGTTCAGTATGGCATGAGAAGCTTTGAGCTGCTCGTAGGACTGCAGATGATGTTCCGAAAAATGCGCATAGGAATAGTTCCAGACCTGCTGGATTTTTAAATCATTCATGGCCATCACCATCCATTAAAATATCAAATGGGCTGGTTGCAGTATGTCTGCTGCTGACAGCCAGATGGACATAGATGGTTGTAGATTCCAGGGATTTATGACCAAGCAGGGTTTTTATGGTCATAAGATCAACCCCATTTTCGTAGAGATGTGTTCCAAAAGCGTGCCGGAAAGAATGACAGGTAAGGCGTTTGGACCATCCGAGTTCCGCCTCGTGTTTTTCGATATGTCTGGAGAGATAAAAGGTGTCAATGGGTTTTGAAGGATCTCTCTGTTTTGGAAAAAGGTAGCCGTCAGGTCTTCCACAGGCAAACCAGTACTCGGTAAGGATGTCAAGTGCCTGTCTGGAAAGGATGGCATAGCGGTCAGAACGGTTTTTGCCATGAGTGATATGGATGCGCATATTTTTCCGCTGGATGTCTTCATAACGGAGGTTGCAGACTTCACCGATACGCAGACCGGAAGAATACATGAGAGCAACCATAGCCTTTGGTTTGATATCCGTCATGGTAGAAATGAAGGTTTTCGTTTCTTCTTTTGTCGGAACAAAGGGAAGATAGGTGTCAAACTTCCGCATGGGAAG
>CAYWAD010000159.1:0-2017 GCA_964456045.1 uncultured Lachnospiraceae bacterium | reverse complement strand
AACCGTTATTCTCAAAAGAGAGGTGGAAGGATTCTGCTATGAAAGCGCTCAGGCTATCCATGCATACTACCTTATTACGGCAAACGATGAACATAATAAATGACAACAGGAAGCTGTGTAGACAAATTGCGATTGACAACGCACTATATTTTGCATATAATATTGTTGGGTAGATGTAGTTCCCACAAGTATATAGATAGAGTTGGTGCAATCTGTGATAGAATTATTTTCTACTCAATCCATGCGCATATCCCTAGCATCTATCCGTGACGGTTCAGGTGGTTTGGATGCGCATCGACAATCCATGTTATATCGTGTTCCAGTCCCGGGTGCATGGGAGCGATTTCCGCTGGGGCATTTGAACATCAAAGATTTGGCGTATCTTACCGCAAAAACCAATCATGAATTTGCCATTCTTCGTGGAAAAAGTGAAGATATACTGTTTCACGGCGAGGCTTCTCGCTGTAAATTTGATGATACCTTAGCCGGAATGTTATTGGACAAACGGTTGGCCATTGTTGGTCATTCGCATCCAGGGGAAGACACGCCAGTTCCATCTCCAGAAGATAGGGCAGTTCTAAAACAAATCGGTCAACATAGTAGCCAGTTGATTTCCGGTCGAACCGGTGCTATAATTACATTTACAGCCGATATGTTTGATGATTTCTTGTAAAGGAGGCAAAGCAATATGTTGAATGTTGAAACAGCAAGAAAAATTGGTATCAATGCATGTATCGACAAGATGGGACGCGCTTTCGTTTTAGCAAATAAAGATTGCGCCACATCCGCATATGGTGAAAATGAAGACGGCGTATTTTGCTTTGTCGGTGTGGATGATGGATGCCGCGCAAAGAATGGCGGTGCGCTTATCTTGGACAGCCACTCTACCTTCCCTTACAGAGTAAGTTGTAATGTGAGCCTGTCAGACGGCGTGGCAAACTTTATCGAATGCGTTTTGCCAAAACAGTAATTATCTCATATGAGAGTCGGTTTTTGACTGGCTCTCATTTTTTTTGCGCCAGCTTTGTCACGAATGTTATATACTTTTCGGGACAAATACTATTCAGCAGCAGAGGCCGTTTGTTGCCGAAATGGTGCTGGAAATTTAGAGCGGGAAAAAATAAAGGGCAGGAATGGAAATGTATCCACACCTGCCCTTATTTTATTATTCACCTGAGATGTTCGCTTATAACATCATTGTACTTTTACAGTGCTCTTATAAATTAACATCTTGATATATGTATTTCGCCCCAAATGATTAGTTTGAGACGAATGAAAAAATCGTTGTACTCTGATTGTTTTGCTAAACCATAATTTAAGACGAGTTCGGACACGAGGACTGGGCAAGGCTTCCATGCATTGCCTTCTTTCGGCGACCGCATTTAACCTAAAGCGGATGGTAAAACTGCTCATGCAGCAGTCTCATCTGCTCATAAACTTAATTCTTGAGGTCAGGTGTGCCTTGATAGGTGTATCTGACCCATTTTTATAAGCATTTGTCAACAGCACCTGTCTGACACTTTTCACTCAAAACTATCAATATTTTGTATCGCCGTTATACGGCAGAAAGGAAAGACTATGAATTTTATGAACAATAACTCCAATCCCATTATTATCGGTATCGACCACGGCTATGGTAACATCAAAACCGCCCACTGCTGCTTCAAGACAGGCGTGGCAGCCTATGACAAAGAGCCGACATTCAAAAGCAATTTGCTTGTCTATGAGGGCAGATACTATCTCATCGGAGAGGAACACAAGGAATTTATTTCCGACAAAATGACAGACAGCGACTACTATATTCTCACCCTTGCCGCTGTTGCCCGTGAGCTGAACATCCGCAAGTTGACCTCTGCCCGTGTTCACCTTGCTGTGGGACTTCCACTGACTTGGGTGAGCGAACAGAAAGACAGCTTTAAGGCGTATCTTTTGCAAAATGAAGCCGTAGATTTCGCTTTTCGGGGCATTGATTATCATGTTGAGTTCGTGGGTGCAGATGTATTTCCACAGGGCTTTT
>CAYWAD010000158.1:0-2092 GCA_964456045.1 uncultured Lachnospiraceae bacterium | reverse complement strand
AATCGGACTTTTACTACATATTCGGCTTAGCTGTTTAAAGCCGATAGCCTAAATTACGAATTATGAATTACGAATTACGAATTGGGATTTCTCGGGCTGTTGCGCCGCACCCCTTGCCCCTCGCATTTATGAGGGGGGTTCCCCGAAGGGGCGGGGGGAGTATCCTATTTCCACATATTTTTACTCCCCCCGGCCTACGGCCACCCCCCTCGTAAACGCGGAGGGCAAGGACACTCCTCCCCGATAAATCTTTAATTTGTGCTCCAACAAATTCTCGATGCTTCTCTACAAACTCGCAACCGGAAAGGGGGCTTTTCTTATGGAACAGGAATATCGTGACCTTCTCCAGCTGATGGGAGCCTTTGTCCGGGAGGAGCCGCCCCGGCTGGACGGAGAGCCGGACTGGGAAAAGCTCGCCGGGCTGTGCCGGGTGCATTCCCTTCTGGGCGTCTGGGGCTATATGCTTACGAATTACGGCCTGTGTCCGGAGCTTTCCGCAGTGGCCCGGCAGGCGTGTATGTCCACCATTTCCGGCTTTGGCCATCGAAACGCTCTGGCACAGGCTTTCTCCCGGAGCCTTGCCCAGCAGGGCATCGACCACATTCTGATGAAGGGCATCGTCATAAAGGACTGCTACTGCGTGCCGGAGCTGCGCACCTATGGGGACGTGGACATCGTCATCCGTCCCGAAGACCGGCAGCGCTGCCACGCCATTCTGCTCCGGCAGGGCTTTCAGGTGAAAACGGATTGGGAGCCGGTGTACAGCTACACCCGGGGGCAGGAATTCTACGAGCTTCACACCCGGCTTCTGGATGCAGAGCTTGCCGGTAAGCCCCGGCTGGGACAGTGGTTCGCAAACCCCTGGGACAATGTGCTTGCGCTGTCGCCCCATTGCTATGGCTTCCGGCAGGAGTACCATTTTCTGTACCTGCTGGCACATCTTGCCAAGCACGTCTCCGGCTCCGGGGCCGGGGTACGGATGTATATGGATATTGCCCTGTTCGTCAGCCATTTCGGGGTGGACATGGATTGGGATTATGTAAACCGATCCCTCGATGAAATGGGGCTTACAACCTTTGCTTTCACGGTTTTGTCCTTCAACGAAACCTGTTTCGGGGTAAAAAGCCCCCTTTCCGGGGATATATCTCCGGAAATTCTGGACGAGCTGGCACAGTTCACCATCTCCGGCGGTGTATTCGGCCGGGAGGGCAGAAGCAGCGGTGTGCTGACCCTGAAAGCCGCAAAGGAGGACGCTTCCCCGGCGGCTACGGTGCTGCGGCGGCTGTTTCCCAGTGCCAAAACCATCGAAAGCCGATACACCTACCTGCAAAAGCACCCCTGGCTTTTGCCGGCGGCCTGGGCGCACCGGCTGGTAAAGACCCGGGGCAGCTGGCACGATCACGCCCGGGAGGCCCGGGATATCCTGTCGGCAGATGAGGAAGCCGTCCGGAGTCTGCGGCAGCTCGTTTTACAAATCGGACTGTAACAGGGGTGGGACTATGAAAACCAGATATTTTGTAGCAATATTTATGGCACTTGCCCTGATTTGTGGAATAAGCAGCTATTTTTTGCTGAGAGATACCTCCGGTGCCACCCATGCGGAGATCTACAGCGACGGCAGGCTGGTAAAGACTGTGGATCTGCGTATCGATCAGGAATTTACCGTCGCATTGGAGGACGGAAGCTATAATGTGATCCGGGTTCAGGACGGGAAAATCGCCGTGGTGGAAGCCTCCTGTCCCGATCAGTACTGCGCCCGCCGGGGATACTGCGGCGGCGGTGCCCAAATCGTCTGCCTGCCCAACGGTCTGGTGATCTCCTTTGTGGAGGAAACCGAAGTGGACTTTGCCGTGGGCTAGGACTTCTGCCGCAGGCTGTTCAAATTGGGATTTGCCGGGGAGTTAAAATTGCGGCCGAAGGCCGCCCTGGCTTCCCCCGGGGGGAAGCTGGCAAAAATCTTTGATTTTTGACTGATGAGGAATGTGGGCAGAAATCTTACGTTTTGTACGCAGAAACAGGCATTTTCCTGGCTGAAATCTTCTGCAAACCCTCATCCGACCTCGCTTACGCTCGGCCACCTTCCCCAAAGGGG
>CAYWAD010000157.1:0-2098 GCA_964456045.1 uncultured Lachnospiraceae bacterium | reverse complement strand
TTTCCTTTTAAAATATGTTGTTAAACTTCTTTTATTTTCATATTATATTTATCTTCAAAAACTTTCTTTTTAGCAGTATATTCTTTTGTTTTAACTCCTTTAACATCTATAACTTCATAAGTGTTATCAGAATTAAAAACTATAAAATCAGCTTTGTATTTAAGACCAGGTGCAAGCATAAAAGTTGGTTGTAAACAAAATCCATTAATTTCTTTAGCTTGTAATCTCATTTTTAATTCACAATAATATTCAGCTTCCTTTTTACTATCAAAAGTATGACCATCAATAGATGTTTTGTTTGCTCTATATTTTGTATGCTTGATTTTGTTATTTGTAAAATTCTTATAATCTTCAACGCTCCAGTGTTCCATAAAATAAATCTCCTTTGTACAAATTCTTGAATATTATATAGTAAAAAAAGTAAAAGTGCAATAAATAAAAGGGATTTTCGATAAAAAGTCACAGTTCTTTTTTATGAAAAATCATGTCAATAGTTTTTGAAAATGTCATAAAAAAATATTGAAATTATTTTTTAATTATGTCATAGTGAACTGCTTGAATGCAGTTCACTTTTATGTTAAGATGATGTAAGAACTGGTTCTTTTTCTTTAGCATTGTATGTTAATAATGATAGGGCAAAAGTAAAAAGTTCTTGTGAGTGCTCTTTAAAAAATTTATCAGCTGTTTTGTTTTTGTAAGTATTTGGTAAATTGTCAGAGCATATTACTTTATATTTGGTATTATTGTGTTCGGCAATAATGCCAATTTTTTGGCTCATATAGATATTTACTTTTGTTTTGGGCATTATTTTATTATCAAGTATTTGAAACTTCTTATTTTTGATTGTGAAGCTTCCAGAAGCATCTATACAACGTGTTAATTTAATTGATAATAATAAATCTAAATTTAAATAACTTGGAACTGGTACAAAATAACTTTTATCACTTTTTGGTTCTACAGAAAATTTTTTATTATATTTTTTAAGATAGCTTTTTAAAAAGATATTTGCTTGTTCAATTGTATTTACCTTTGCTAATTTAAATTCTGTTATTAATCTATCTTGGAATGTTTCCCATAAACGTTCAACCCTTCCTTTGGCTTGAGAAGTTGACGCTGGAAACATGTTTATTCCTAAAACATCAATAATCCTTTTAAACTGTGTTGTTGGTTCTGTTTTTCCTTGTAACTGTTCTTCAATTGTTAATTTTTGTGCTTTGGCTGGAAAAAATACAGAAAATTTATCTGGATATAAACATTGTGGGATTCCATAATTTGTAAGCATTTGTCTTAATACTTCTAAATATCCAAGTAAGCATTCATGTTCACACATATAAGCACCTAATACTTGTCCTGTTGCATCATCAATAAAGCCGTGAATTGAATACATATGACCATCTTTAAACCAATCAAAAGGTGTTCCATCTGCTTGGACTAATTCACCCATATGATCTTTTCTTTTTCTTTGTCTATGTGTTTTTTTATCTCTATGTTTTTTCTTTGATTTAATACCTTTTTCTGTAAGTATCTTATATACTGACGAATATGAAATTTTGATATTTTCACGTTCTTCTAAAAGTTCTTGAAAATGTGTGAAATTGGCATCACAATAATCGTCTGATAATTTTAAGTTTTTAATTTTATCTTTAAAATCTTCTGTAATAAATCGTGTTTTACAATTAAAACAATTACCATGTTTTATGCCTTCATTTCCATTATTTCTTACTTTTTCAACCAATCTCCAAATTTGCCTTTCTGAAAGATTTAACTTTTCACTTGCTTGTTTTCCGGTTTTTTTACCATCAATAACTGATTGTATAACTAATAATTTTTTAATATCCATATCTGTAAATTCAATTCCTTTCATGATTACCTCCTTATGGAGATAATATATAATGTTATTATGACATAATCAAATATTAAATTTACTATGACATTATCAAATATTAATTACAAAAAGTGAACAAAACACTTGAAAAAATAAAAAAACGTGGTATAATAATAAACATAAAAAAGAAAAACAATAACAAGGACACGGCAAATAAGAAATATCTTAAGAGAGAATCAAACAAATGGTGTGAGTTTGAAAGTAAAAATTATT
>CAYWAD010000156.1:0-2098 GCA_964456045.1 uncultured Lachnospiraceae bacterium | reverse complement strand
TCGTGGAGCTTTTTGCAGATGGGATACGCGATCGCGCAACCAACACCGCCGCCGACAACGGCAACCTTTTTAAGCCCGTCCGTTTCGGTCGGCTTGCCGAGAGGTCCGACGAAATCCGAGATCGTGTCGCCTTCATTTTTTTCGTTCAGTTTCATCGTCGTAGTTCCGACGATCTGGAATATTATCGTGACCGTTCCGGCTGCTCTGTCATAATCCGCAACAGTGAGGGGGATTCTCTCGCCTTTTTCATCAACTCTGAGAATGATGAACTGCCCCGGCTGAGCTTTCGCGGCGATTTTCGGAGCATATATTTTCATAAGTGTTACTGTCGGGTTCAGCTCTTGTTTTTCGGTAATTTTGTACATTGCTTAATTCCTCGTTCAAATTCGCTTACTTTTATCAAGAAAACTAACTTCCATTTAGTATATCATCATTGTTCTTTTTTGTAAAGCGATTTTTTTGCACCTTGTGTGATTTTGGTTATTTGTTACATACGGAAAATAAAATCAGCTTCAAAATGTGAAAAAAATATGATATTTTAGAAAATATGATATTGTTATTTTTGAATTTTTATGTTACCATATGTAGTGGTTAAACTTAAGCCGAAATTTATGGAGGATAAATTAATTATGGCACTTAGTGAAAAAGAATTGCATGCTAAGACAGAGGAGCTTAAGGCTTATATTGCGGAGACAAAAGACATTGACGGTCCGTTGATGCCCATTATGCAAAAAGCACAAGAGCTTTTCGGTTATCTTTCGATCGACACGATGGAGCTTATCGCGGATTCTCTCAAAATCCCCATGACAGAGGTCTACGGCGTTGCTACGTTTTACGCTCAGTTTTCGCTGAAACCGAAGGGAGAATACGTAATAAGCGTATGTACAGGTACCGCTTGCTACGTTAAGGGCGCTCAGGCGGTTCTCGATAAGGTTATCGAAATTCTCGGCATACAGCCCGGCGAAACAACCCCCGACGGTGTTTTTTCGATCCAGGACACAAGATGTCTCGGCTGTTGCGGTCTCGCGCCCGTTATGACGATTAACGAGGACGTTTACGGTCGTCTTACACCGGCGGATATAAAGGGTATACTTGAAAAATATCGGCAGGCATAATTCGGACAGGCACTTTCCTGCGGTCGAAATGAGTGAGCTGTCGCTCCACATACTCGACATCGCGGAAAATTCCGTGAGAGCCGGCGCGACTCTTATTCGAATCGAGCTGTGCGAAACGGACGATAAACTTTCCGTTTCCGTATCGGATGACGGTTGCGGTATGTCGTCCGAAACGCTCGAAAAAGCCGTAGCCACCTCGTTTACAACAAAAAAAACGCAAAATTCCGGGCGTGGACTCCCTGTTTTTAAGGCAGCTGCGGAGCGCACGGGCGGTGAATTTTCAGTAACGAGCAGCTCAAAGGCTGAACATCCCGAACGTCACGGCACGGAAGTGAAGGCCGTTTTCGTCAAAAAAAGTCCCGCTTTCATCCCCCTCGGCGATATTGTCGCGACAGTTCGTGCAATCGTCACGGGAAACGACGAAACCGAGCTTTTGTTCGTTCACGAAATTGAATCCGAAACAGGCAAGACTTGCATCAGACTCGACACACGCGAAGTCAAATCCGCAGTCGGAGCAAATGCACTCACCCCCGATTTGATCGTTTTAATCGGTGATTTTCTTGCCGGGCAATATAAAACTAAATGAATAAAAATAAATCATTTTCACGGAGGAAACAAGCTATGAAAACTCTTGAAGAACTTGCCCTCATCAGAGAAAGAATGAAGGACAAGGTCGCGTTGCGTAAAGGAGTACATTCAACGCGCATAATCGTCGGTATGGCTACTTGCGGAATAACCGCCGGCGCGCGTGACGTTCTCAACGCATTTGTTGAAGAAGTTGCAAACGAAAAGCTCTCTGACGAGGTAACGGTGTCGCAGATGGGCTGTATCGGAATTTGTCGGTATGAGCCTGTTGTTGAGGTACATACGGCGGACGGTAAAAAAACAACCTATGTAAACATGACTCCCGAACGCGCTAAACGTGTTATTGCAGAACACATTAAGGGCGGCAAGGCAGTGGAAGAATACACATTAGGTTAATG
>CAYWAD010000155.1:0-2120 GCA_964456045.1 uncultured Lachnospiraceae bacterium | reverse complement strand
GAGTTCACAACAGAATCAAAGAGGGACAGAGAGTTCGTACTCAGATGTTTGAAGGCACAGTTATCGCACGTCACGGCGGCGGTATCTCCGAAACCTTCAAGGTTCGCCGCGTAGCTTATGGTTGCGGCGTTGAGAAGACATTCCCGCTTCACTCTCCCAACGTAGAGAAGGTTGAAGTTATCAGACGCGGTAAGGTTCGCCGCGCAAAGCTCTACTATCTGCGCGACAGAGTTGGTAAGAGCTCCAAGGTTAAGGAACTTATCTAACCCGACAAACGAAAAGCATCACCGTTTTGGTGGTGCTTTTTTCGTTATCTGCGCTTACCAAAAATAAAGCGGTTGAAAAATGTCGTTTTTTAGTGTATATTATATGGGAGCAGACTCGCCGTAAAACCGCGTTTGTTGTTCGTCGGTTATAATTCGGGATCGGTCGAATATACTTAAATGAACGACTTGTCCTTTCGAAAGGAGCAGATGTGAAAAGCAGAGTTTTGATGTTAGTGTCGCTTTGGCTTACCGCAAGCGTGCTTTTTGCGGCGTGCTCCGCGAAGGCGGAAAATCCGAATCTGTCACTTGATCCTATGGGAAGCGATGCTTCCGATTTTTACTCAAGCGGTTACGAAAATATAACAGAGGAGCTGTGCGGAGTATATATCGCAACGGCGTATAATATTGATTTTCCGAGCAGAGTCGGACTTGATGCAAAGACACTTGCAGCCGAACTGGACGAGATAGTTGAAACGATTGCTTCCGTTGGAGCGAACGCTATATATTTTCAGGTCAGACCGAATTCGGACGCGCTATACGCTTCGACGCTGTTTCCCGTGTCCTCGTATCTCACGGGAAAGGTCGAAGGTGAACTGCCGGATGGCTTTGATCCGCTTGAATATCTCGTAAATGCGGCGCATGAAAAGGGAATCGAGGTCCACGCTTGGGTGAATCCCTTGCGCGTAACGAGGGGAAGCGTGTCAAATCCGCAAACAGATGTTGAAGCCTTGGCGGAAAATCACCCGGCGAGGTTGAATCCGGAGCTTGTCATCGAATATGCCGGCGAACTTTACTATGATCCCGGTCTTCCCGAAGTCCGCGCTCTCGTTGCCGCAGGCGTTGCCGAAATAGTCAACGGCTACGATGTGGACGGCGTGCTGTTTGACGATTATTTTTATCCATATCCCGAAACGGGAAGCGATGGCGAGACCCTTGAATTTGACGATTCCGCGTCGTTTACGGCTTATGGCGGTGACTGCTCGCTTGACGATTGGCGCAGAAGCAACATAAACAGCCTGATTGAGGCTTGCTATGACGCGATCAAAGCTGAGGAACCGAATTGCAGATTCGGAGTGGCACCGTTCGGAATTTGGCAAAACAATGACGGTGCAAACGGCGGTTCCGACACGCTCGGAATGGAGGCGTATTCCGCTATTTATTGCGATGCGTTGGCGTGGGCAGAGGGGGGCTATGTGGACTACCTTGCGCCGCAGATATATTGGAGTTTTTCGCAGTACAATGCAAGATATGACGTGATTGCCGATTTTTGGAACTCGCGCCTTGACGGAACGGGAGTCGAACTTTACATAAGTCACGCCGTCTATCGTTACGGTACGGATTCGTGGTCGGAGGCAGGAGTTGTTGACGAGATAACGGCGCAGATTAGCTATGCGAGACGCTTACTGACGTACAAGGGAAGCTTGCTGTACGGCTATGATGAGCTTCGCGACAACATCGACGGCGTTTCCGATGAGCTTGCGCTTGTTTACGCAGACGAGGTTTTATATGCTGATCCGATCGGCACGGGCGGCTCTGTTGCTGTGGTGAATCCCGAATACGGAAGCGCAACTTCGGATTCTAAAATCTCGCTTTATTGTGTGAGCGACCCGACGATTCCCGTGACGTATAACGGAAATAAAATCTCACGTCTCAAGGACGGCAGCTTTGTGCTTGACGTCACCTTGAAAAGCGGCAAAAATTATTTTGCATTTTATACGAAATACGGCAAATATGAGTTTATGATAGAAAAAGGCGGTGAAACTTAAGTTTCACCGCCTTTTTTGCGTGGCTGTCATTGATCTGTTTTTTCTTCCGTTTCGGGCTTTCTTCCGGGACGTCTGCGCCCACGAGGGT
>CAYWAD010000154.1:0-2175 GCA_964456045.1 uncultured Lachnospiraceae bacterium | reverse complement strand
CACTTCTAGCGCCGTCTGCCAAACTCTTAACACGACCAGTGTAAGCATAACCACTACGGTCGAATACGACTTTTGTAACGCCAAGTTTCTTAGCTCTTTCGCCAAGAACTTTGCCAACTTCTAAAGCTTTTTCAACTTTAGTTTTGCCAGCAAGAGCTTCTTTTAATGCTTTTTCTTGAGAAGATGCTGAGCAAATTGTTCTGCCTGCTTTATCATCGATAAGTTGAGCAGAAATTTCATTAATTGAACGATAAACATTAAGTCTAGGCATAGACTCTGTTCCGCTTAAAGTGTAACGGATACGAGTATGCTTAGCCATTCTAACTTCGTTTTTGTTTATTTTCTTAAACATATCTTTTCTCCTTACTTCTTACCTGATGATGTCTTTTTGATTTCTTTTCTACGAACATGTTCGTTAGTGTAATAAATACCATAACCGTGATATGGTTCAACTTTCTTGATAGCTTTTACATCAGCTGCAAATTGACCTACACGAACTTTTGATATACCAGCTACCAAAATTTCAGTATTTGAAGGGCAAGTAACTGTTAAATCTGCTGGAATTTCAACATTTACAGGATGTGAAAAACCGATATTTAAAACAAGTTTATTGCCTTGAACAGCGCATTTGTAACCTACACCATTGATAGTGATAGATTTTGTAAAGCCTGTTGAAACACCAGTTACTAAGTTAGCAACAAGTGCTCTATACAAACCGTGTTTTGCGTTTGTTTCAGCTTTTTCATCGCCAGCAACAAGCAAAACTTCTTTTTTGCCTTCGTTTTCTACTAATGTAACTTTAACATTACCAGTAATTTGCTCACTAAGAGTTCCTTTTGGACCAGTTACTGTAACTAAGTTGTCATCAGAAACACTTACGGTCACACCAGCAGGAAGGACGATTGGAGTTTTTCCTATACGACTCATTTCCTTTCCTCCTTACCATACATAGGCGAGAACTTCGCCACCAATTCCAAGTTTTCTAGCTTCTCTATCAGTCATAACACCTTTAGATGTTGAAACGATTACAATTCCAAGACCATTAAGAACTTTTGGAAGTTCTTCGCATGAAGCATAAATTCTACGACCAGGTTTTGAAATACGCTTTAAGCCAGTAATAACTTTTTGATTTTTATTAACATATTTTAATGTAATGACAATGTCTTTTGTTTTGCCATTATCAACTTCCTCAAATGAAGAAATGTAACCTTCATCAAGCAAGATTTGAGCAATTGATTTCTTCATAATTGAAGTTTCAACTGAAACAGTTTCGTGTCTTGCTGTTTGAGCATTTCTGATTCGAGTGAGCATATCTGCGATTGAATCATTAACCATTTTATCTTTCCTCCTATATTACCAGCTTGATTTTTTAATTCCAGGGATTTGACCTTTGTAAGCAAGTTCTCTGAAACAAATACGGCAAATGCCATATTTTTTGAGAACTGAGTGAGGTCTGCCACAAATTGAACAGCGTGTATATTCACGAGTTTTGTATTTTTGAGCACCCTGTTGTTTGTTAATCATTGATTTTTTTGCCATTATTTTTCTCCTACTATCCTAAAATTCCTTAGGCCTTAAAAGGCATTCCCATAAGTTTGAGAAGTTCTCTTGCTTCATCGTCAGTTTTTGCAGATGTTACAAAGTTGATGTCAAAGCCTCTAATTTTCTCGATTTTATCATAGATAATTTCAGGGAAAATTAATTGTTCTTTAACGCCATAAGAATAGTTACCTCTGCCATCAAAACCAGTTGATGCGTCAATACCTCTAAAGTCACGAACTTTTGGAAGAGCAATTGCAATAAGTCTATCCATAAACTCGTACATTCTTTGACCACGAAGAGTAACCTTTGCGCCAATTTTTTGTCCTGCACGAAGTTTGAAGTTAGCAATAGACTTTTTAGCTGATGTAACTGCTGGCTTTTGACCAGAAATTACTGCAAGTTCTTCAACAGCAATGTTAAAGCTCTTTGAGTTATCTTTAACATCACCAAGTCCCATATTTAAAACGATTTTTTCAATCTTTGGAACTTCGTTAACATTTTTGTAACCAAATTTCTTTAAGAGAGCTGGAACAACTTCGTTATTGTATTTATCTTTAAGTCTGATACCAGTTGTTTTTGTTGTTTTTGCCATAAATTACACTCCTCTTTGAGAAGATCTAGCAGTTGTAGGCT
>CAYWAD010000153.1:0-2182 GCA_964456045.1 uncultured Lachnospiraceae bacterium | reverse complement strand
GGGTGAAATTCCCCACAACCGAAGAGGAAATGCAGAAGGTCTATGAGCGTATCGGAATCGGCGCAAAGGACGATTTTGGCAATCCATATGAGGAAATCTTCATTACGGACTATGAATGTCCGGTACACGGCGTTTATGATATGCTCGGTGAGTATGAGAGCCTTGATAAGCTCAACTATCTTGCCGCCCGTATCGAAGAGCTGGACAAGTACGATAAAGAAAAACTATCGACAATAATGGATGCCGGATGTGAGGCAGTCAGTGACATAGACGATCTGATCAATCTGACCTTTAATCTGGACTGCTACGATGTCTTTGTTGGTATTATGGATGATTACGATCTCGGCTACTATTATGCCCGTGAAGCCGGTATCTACACTGAAAAGGAACTTGGACCTCTGGCAGACTATATCGACTATGAGCGATATGGGCGCGACATCCGTATGGAAGAATCCGGACTCTTTAGTGATGACGGCTATATCCGCAACACCGGCGATAGATGGAGCATTGAATTTGACGGTTCTCTGGATGATATTCCCGATGAATACCGTCTCTCTGGTGGAGGCAGTGAAATGGAATATGACAGCAGGATTTCCATTCTTGTTGTCGAGCCGGGAAAAGAGCCGTACATGAAAGAGATTGAATCCGGTCTGGAATCTTTGCAACATGAAGTAGGCGGTTACATTGAGGCTGTCTATCCCTTTGAAGAGCCGGTTGCCATTGTTTGCAATGAAGAGGCAAAGCTGGAAGGATTGCCTCTCAATCGTGCGCTCCGTGACAGTGACGGAGAAATCTATGACATCGTTGCCGGAACATTCCTTGTTGTCGGTCTGACCGATGACAGTTTCGGCTCTCTGACACCGGAACTTGCTCAGAAGTTTACCGATCATTTCAAAGTGCCGGAGACTTTTGCCAAGCTGGGAGATAAAATCGTCGCTGTCCCTATGCTCTCTGAGGAACAGCAGAAGCAAACGAAAGTGGAACAGAAGGACTTTGAGGTGAACATGGACACCTCCGGTCTTGCGGTTGCCGGTCATATTGGCACTTGGCATACTATTGACCACAAGGAAGTGGATGGTCACACCTTCTATCTCATGGAACACGACACCCACGGCGATGATACCGCTTGCATTATCGTCGATGAAAAGGGACGGCTGACGCTGAATGAGGTATATGACGGATTTGACGATCTTACGATTGGACTTCTCCATCTGGAAGTAATGCCCGTTGACCGTCTGCCGGACGAAAGCATTTCCGTGGATGAAATGAAGGAATACGGCTACGCATGGGGCGGTATGCTCCCCATGCGTGAGGACGCTGCCGCTGAAGTCATGAAATCCTGCACGATCTACCGGCTTTATGCAGATAATACCGAGGGCATGGTGCAGGATGCCGCTGAAATCAAGTCTCACGCTACACAAGGCGGCATTTTCGGTGTGGAGAAAACCGATTGGCAAGCAGTCATTGAGAAAGAAAATCACCTCAAGTTTGTGGAGATGAGTATGGAAGATGACTATGGCATGATCGATGGGATCATAAACAACGGTCCGAAGGAAGAGAAAGTCCCTGAGCGTGGGGAGAAATCCTCTATCATGGACAGGCTGAAAGCGGCAAAATCCGAGCCTCCGAAAAAGGAATGTCCACCGAAGCAGAAGCATAAGGGAGAAATCGACTTATGAGCAAAAGCCAGAAGTGGAAAGCCGAGTGGCAATTCTTTCTTGATAAGGACGGGCGGCGCAAGTATTGTGACTTGTGCCGCCGCTGCGTCCACTCCTGCAAGCAGAGTTTCAGGGCAGAAATCGTCAAATGCCCGTGTTACATCTCCAAACGCACGAGTGTAGACAGATAAGCGTTATTTGTGTCGGGATAAGGGTTGAAAATCAAGGATTTTTCGCCCTGTAAACGGCGCAAAGAAGTTGCCCTGTATGTTTTCCTATCCCAGCGGTGAACGCTGAAAATGTAGGAATAAAGGTCGATTTTGAGCCGTTTCAAGAAAACCCTTATAGACGCACTTAGAGCCTCCGGCAATGCCCAGTTCGGGTGTTGCCGGAGGCTTTTTTAACTATTTGTATCTTTTTCGCCAAACCTCTTGTATTTTCTGATTTTCGGGCGTATAATATATACAACAAACACAGGGGAGCTTGTAGACGCAGGCTGAGAGGAAGTAATCGAACTTCGACCC
>CAYWAD010000152.1:0-2213 GCA_964456045.1 uncultured Lachnospiraceae bacterium | reverse complement strand
ACGGTTTTCCTTTGTCTTTGCATGTTTTCGTGCAATTATAAGTACAACCGTCAGCGGCATAACTTCCTGCGATGCAATTAGCCGGTTTTGATTGCGGTGTACATTCAGGTTCGGGTTCGGGCTCAGGCTCGCAAGAATCACCGGTACACTCTGAGCACGAAGGGTCGGTACAACCGGGATCCGGCGTTTGCGTACACGAAGGATCGGTACAGCCGGGGTCAGGAGTTTGCGTACACGAAGGATCCGTACACTCATAGCATGAAGGGTCTGTACATTCATAACAAGACGGATCGGTACAATAACATGAATCGTCCGTACAACAAGAATCATCCGTACATTCATAACATGTAGGGTCAGTGCAGAAACATGACGGGTCGTTACATTCATAACATGAAGGTTCGGTACAACCCGGGTCAGGATCTCTTATCTGTTTTTGAGTAAGATAAATATCATCATACAAAAGAACCGTATATTGGTCTTTCGGCTCATTTTTATTTATTGTGGGCTTATTCGGTCTTCTTTGTCCGTTAACGTCAACAACAACGGGAATAGCCCCATCAGCTCTTTTGTTTTCAACAAAATAATATATGTATCCGTCTTGCGTAATAATGGTATTTGAAATATCGGGAGTATATTCCGTACAAACGGGCTTACCTTTGTTTGTAAAATCGCAATCGGTCATTTTGTAACCTGATTTAAAAGGATTACCTTTTACTTCCAAAACATTCATTCTTGTTTTAAAGAGGTCATTAATTAAATCGGTGTTGTTAGGGTATTTTAAAGGAGATAAACCTCCTGCAAGATAATGCAGTGGTAGGGGGCAATTTTTTGCACAAAAATATCTAAAAATAAATAAAACAAAAAAAAGGTCGCATTGCGACCACAGTCTTGTTATGGAGAAAAGGAGTGAAGGAAAATAAGTAATAAAGAAATCATCTAATATTATTATTCCCGTTTTTGGAGCATATATAACATATATACTTATTATATGTTATAATTCTTTACAATTCAATTTTATTTCATTCAATTGCATTCAAGAAACAATCGCAACACTAACGCCTCAAACATAGTAGAATTAATAAAGAAAGGAGTTAGTGAAAATGAAAAGCAACAAACATCTGAGTTTAGAGGTACGGGAAAAGATTACGGTATTGCAAGGACAAGGATTATCCGTAAGAAAAATAGCAAAAGAATTAGGAAGAAGCCCAAGTACAATATCAAGAGAATGAAACAGAACCAATGCTCTTTATTACAGAGGGATATATATTGGTTCTCAAACACATTTACAAGTAAAAAAAGAGTGGCAAACAAAGCATAAACGTCCAAATTTATTCTTGAACCAAAGAAATGTATCATATTTTATTGAAGGTGAACTAAAAAAAGCATATACTCCGGAGATAATTTGTCATGAACTAAAAGAAAAATTTGGAGAAACAGTTTAACATGAAACGCTTTACATGTTCATTTATTCTTCCCCAAAGGGATTAAACAGATACTTATTAAGACGACCTTACGGTAGGAAACCTCGCAGAATAGAACGCCCTAAACGACAAGGAACAGGTAAAAACATTCCAAATAGAACAGATATATCACTTCGACTGATAGAAGTTGATAATCGTACGGCATTTGGTCATTTTGAAGCAGATAGTATTGAATCCTGCAAGAAAAGGGGAGAACAATTACCTTGTTTAACAGTGGTGGTGGAAAGAGTTTCAAGATATACAACAATTAGAAAAACGGCTTCAAAGACAGCAATATCAACAACCACATCAATAATTAAAGCCTTGAAGCCGTATAAGAATACGATAAAGAGTATAACATATGATAACGGTTGTGAGTTCTCTCGGCATGAAAAAATTAACAAAGAACTTAACACAAGCTCATATTTTGCTCGCCCGTATTGCAGTAATGATAAGGGAACTGTTGAAAATATTAACGGATTAATAAGAAGGTTCTTCCCGAAAGGAACAAACTTTGCTACAATAACAGATGAAAAAATCGCATATGTTGAAGATTGGATCAATAATCGACCGATGAAAATCCTCAATTATATGACACCCAAACAAATTTTTCAACTTAATAGTGTTGCGATTGCTTCTTGAATCTATGTTGAATCCAGGCTTTTTATATTTTTTCTAAACTTAAATTTTATTTAAGCTCCTTCTCCGACGGGAGAAGGTCAGGATGAGGGTTAACTAAAAAAATAAAATATT
>CAYWAD010000151.1:0-2217 GCA_964456045.1 uncultured Lachnospiraceae bacterium | reverse complement strand
TTTCATCTTTTTTTGCTTTCATTTCTTTTGAATAATCATAAAACTTTTTAGAGGTTATTTCAAAAGAATCATCAGCAGTAGTATCATTTACTGTTTTATTAGCATTTTCAATTAAAAGTTGTGATTGTGATTTTACATTATTTCTTAATGATGGTTTTATTTTTACTGCACCAAATGAAAAATTATAGTTTCGACTTATAGTATTAATACGCATTTTCTTATCCTTTTTTTGCATTCCAAAAGATTACAAAAAGCGAAATAAAATTTTTTGCTAGTTTTAAAGTTCTCTTTTAATGAAAGTTTACAAAAATGAAATATTCAATGTAAGAAAATCCGTCAAAATTAATTAAAATAATTATTTAAAAATAAGATTACTTAATTTTATAAAAGTACTAATCCTTATTTTTAAAAATATCATTTCCTTTTTGTCCGCCGGTAGGACCCCATAAGCTTAATGAAACCTTATCTGCATATATTCGAAGAGCATAATTATCCTTGCCAAATTTATTAGGTCCTTTTACTCCATTAACATCCATATATAATATTGCACAATATTCGTTTACCCTAGTAGTAGGAATAATGTTCCCATTTTCATCTTTCAAACAATTCCCTACACTATCTTCTATACAAGCTTGTTGGGAAAGCAAACATTCTTCAAACTGATAAACCTTATATATAGTGCCATCAGCAAGAACTAATGCAGGATAATTAAGATTCCAAGTTCCCTCTTTTGCGGTCGCATATTTTATATCATAATATAATTCACTACAGCCATCGTCACTACGATTTTTACATATTTTTACCGTATTTAAATATTTTGCAAACCTTTTTAGCGATTCGTAACTTGCATTACTATCAGAAGATGGAGTGAAAATAGCAGTATTATCACCAATTAAGCCCTGTTCGACTTGTCCTCGTCGAAGTGCATTACTAACAACAGAAAAATTTTTCTTATACATCGAATGGAATTCTTTATCCTGTGTACTTTGCAAAAGGGAAGGAACGGTTATTGCGGCAATAACGCCAATAACAACAAGAGTTATAAGAACTTCAGCAAGCGTAAATGCCTTTAATTTCGTGGGGGGGGGGTAAATTGAAAATTCATTTTTTATATCCTTATTGAGTTTCAAGTATTTCTATTATACCACCATTCTATGACTTAGTAAATTGAGTAAATAATAAATCACAATTACTTTTGACTGGACTGCCACGAGCTAAAGCTGTCTTGGATTTTACTTCCGGTTTAACCCTTACACTCCGCTATAAAATTACTACGTAATTTAGTCGCTCCGTCGGGTTTACACCTCTTCGGGTTTCGCTATCGCTACACCCTGCGTAAAATCCGCCGCAGTGACAATACTTATTTAAAAGTCATTACGAGGAGTGTGAACTGTCCCCCAAAAAGTGGACAATTAACTCGCAAATAAAAAATTTCTATACTGAATAGGAGTCATTTTGTTTTTATCCCATTGTCTTCTTTCATTGTTGTAGTAATAAACATAATTATCTATTATTGAAACAACATCTTCAAAAGTTTTTATTCCTTTCAAACATATTTCATCTTTCATGTGTCCAAAAAAACTTTCAATAACAGCATTATCTCTTGGACTTGCAGGAGCTGACATTGATTGAGTTATGCCATTTGATAACAATAAATCTTTGTAATCTCTACTTGTAAACTGACTGCCTCTATCGGAATGGATTATTGTTGAGTATTTGTTTTCTTTTATCGTTTCTAATCCACTCATTATTGTTGATAATGCCAACTCTTTTGCAATTGTTTGACTTAATGAATATGAAACAACTTCTGTTGTTTTTACATCCAATAGTACACATAAATACGCAAATCTGCCATTGTATTTTAAATAAGTTATGTCAATTCCTAAGGCTTTATACGGAAGTTTATTCTTAAATTCTCTATTTAAAAAATTCTCACAATAAAATTTTTCAGAATTATCCTTTATTCTTTGTTTGTAAGGATTTTTTCTTCTTGTAATAGTTTTCAAATTTAATTCATTCATTATTCTTGCAATTTTCTTTTTATTCATTATCTTTCCGTATGTATCTTCTAATTCCATTTTTATTCTTCTGATACCTTTTTTTCCTTTACCTTTAAAGAAAATATCTTTTACCAATGTGTAATCTAAAATATCTTTAAAAGAAATCATATTTTTGTTTTTTAGCCATTTGTAATATCCGCTTTTGGATACTTTAGCT
>CAYWAD010000150.1:0-2298 GCA_964456045.1 uncultured Lachnospiraceae bacterium | reverse complement strand
TCGGCTACCGTAAGCGTTAAGTTAACGGTATTGTCGTTTTCCTGTTCCGTTACCGAAACTTCATCGGGGTGATCGACAATAGCTTTGGCAATATCAGATAAAACTTTGGAAAGTTCGATCATTATATGCACCTCGATTCGTCCCGGCATCCCGAGAGAATCTGTCCTTTCTGAGATTTAAGAAGAAGAGTTTACTCGATGATACCGCTCTTTTTGAGAAGTGCCTTTACAGTGTCGGTAGGCTGTGCGCCGTTGGAGATCCACTTCTTAGCCTTTTCTTCATCAACCTTGATGGTGGAAGGCTCTGTTCTGGGATTGTAGTGACCGATTTCGTCGATGAATCTGCCGTCGCGGGGAAAGCGGGAATCCGCTACTACGATACGGTATGTGGGCTGCTTCTTTGCGCCTGTGCGCTTAAGTCTGATTTTTACTGCCATAATTTCCTCCAAGAAATATGTTTTTTTATATATTTTTTATTAAACCGCCCGGTTAAAAACCGAAGGGAAGTTTACCTTTTTTACCGACACGACGCATCATTTTCGATGCTTCCTTGCCTGTCATTTGCTTCATCATCTTTTTCATAGCTTCAAACTGCTTCAAAAGACGGTTCAGCTCCTCGACTTTTGTGCCGCTTCCGGCACAAATACGCTTTTTTCTCGATGCGTTGATGATTTCGGGACGTCTGCGTTCCGCTTCTGTCATCGAAAGTATCATCGCTTCAGTGTGCGCGAGAGCTTTTTCGTCAACCTTTACGTCTTTGAGCTGAGACTGATTCATTCCCGGAATCATACCGAGAAGCGATTCTATCGATCCCATACCCTTGATTTGATTGAGCTGATCGAGATAATCGGAGAGCGTGAAGGTTTGAGTACGCATTTTTTGCTCAAGCTCTGCCGCTTGCTTTTCGTCAAACTGTTGCTGAGCTTTTTCAATGAGAGTTAATACGTCGCCCATTCCGAGGATGCGCTGTGCCATTCGATCGGGATGGAACGGCTCGATCAAGTCGAGCTTTTCGCCCGTGCCGATGAATTTGATCGGCTTGCCTGTGATGTGGCGAACCGAAAGAGCTGCGCCGCCTCTTGTGTCGCCGTCAAGCTTCGTGAGAATGACGCCGGTTATGTCAAGCAGATCATTGAATGATTTTGCCACGTTAACCGCGTCCTGACCCGTCATCGAGTCAATAACAAGCAGAATCTCCGTGGGAGAAGTTGCTTCCTTGATGAGCCTGAGTTCTTCCATCAACTCCTCGTCGATATGAAGACGACCTGCCGTGTCAAGGAAAAGAATGTCGTTTCCGTTACGCTCTGCTTCGCGAAGCGCGGCTTTTGCGATTTCAACCGGAGAAACACTGTCTCCGAGCGTGAATACCGGAACGTCTATCTGCTCACCGAGAACCTGGAGCTGTTTGATCGCTGCGGGACGGTATACGTCGCAAGCGGCAAGCATGGGACGCTTGCCTTCGCGTTTTTTGTACATTGCGGCAAGCTTTGCACAGTGTGTTGTTTTTCCCGCACCCTGAAGTCCGCACACCATTACAACTGTCGGCGGTTTCGGTGAAATATTAAGCTTTGAAACGCTGCCGCCCATAATGGCGGTGAGTTCTTCGTTGACTATTTTTATGATTTGCTGAGCGGGTACGAGGGATTCAAGCACCTCGGAACCGACAGCACGTTCCGAAACAGACGCGACAAAATCCTTAACAACTCGATAATTTACGTCGGCTTCGAGAAGCGCAAGCTTGACTTCACGCATACCTTCCTTGACGTCTGCGGCTGTCAGCTTACCTTTGTTCTTGAATTTTGAAAGAGCTTTTGAAAGCTTATCCGAAAGATTAGAAAACATCGCCATATTATCCTTTGTGTGGCTCAAGCTTCAGCCGCTTTTTTGATTTTCTCCGCGATGGAGAATATCCTTTCGGCATCGGTGCCGCCGATCCTTGATGCGATATCGTAAAGCTCTGAAACGATACGATCCGCTTCGGATTTCATTTGAGCCTGTGTCTTGTATATACCGAGTGCCGATTCAAGCTCGACAAGCTCGGCTTCTCCTCGTTTAATGGCATCTCTGACACCTTGACGGGAAATTCCCATTTCATCGGCAATTTCCGCAAGCGAGAGATCGTCGTTGTAATATAATTCGAGCGCATCGCGCTGTCGTTCGGGCAGTATCGCACCGTAATAATCGAGCAATGTGCCGTAGCGCAGATTCTTTTCAAACATATCGCACTCCGAAAAATGAGGTGTAAAGCAAAACGCTTTACACAGTATAACAGTACTTTTGATGCTTGTCAAGAGGAAAA
>CAYWAD010000149.1:0-2334 GCA_964456045.1 uncultured Lachnospiraceae bacterium | reverse complement strand
TACAAATAGATGGTCCTTGAGAAATTACTTTAGGGTTAGATGCATTTACTTGAGGAATTGAAGCAATTCCTACTTCAAATGGATAACCGCTATCGCCTTTAGTAGGTCTTTGGTGAGTTGCACCTGCACTAGAACCAATTGACATATAACTCTTTACATCGCCAGTTGATTTGAATAATTCAGATGTATATGCACCATAAATATCTTGAGTAGTTACTAAACCTTCTTTATACCAACTTCTAAATCTCTTTACAAAATCTTTATTAGTATCATTATTGAATAAATAATGATTTCCATCTTCAGCAGATGTATAAGGTGAACCTAATTGTTCGCACATAGTGATAAACCAGTTAGCACTTGAGTCATATCCTAGAGGAACACTATTTTTATCTATTTCTTTAATCTTTCTACAAACTTCTTCCATTTCATCCCAAGTTGTTGGAACTTTCAAGTTGTTTGCGTCAAAGAAAGTTTTATTATAATACAATACTTCAGTTGATTTAGAGAATGGCATTGTATACATTTTGCCATCACCAAATTGTCTACCTTCTTCATAATAACCTTTGATAAAGTCATTAATTTGTGCATCAGTTAAACCTAAAGCACCACCGTTGCCATCTGATTCATCACTTTCGATTAATTCATCTAAAGTAACAACAACATCGGCTAAATTATATAACGCAACATGGTCTGGATAACAATATGCTAAATTTGGTTGATTTCCTTCAGTAATTTCAGTAGAAATATTATCTCTTACATCATCATATCCACCTTCTTGAGTTTCAATAATATGAATGTGTGGATAAATTTTATTGAACTCATCAATATAAGCAGTTAAAACTTCTCTTAAATTTGAGCCCATTGTATGATAGAACTTAATTGTTACTTCGCTTCCATCATATCCACCTTCTGGAATTTCAAAGTCTGGAGCAGCATTATTTCCACCACAGCCACTAAATACTAATGTTAATAACATCAATAACATTAAAATAAAACATCTTTTTTTCATTTTTGATTTTTCCCTTTCTTAAATGTTTTTAGTCTTATTTTTATATGAATAGATTAAAGATAATTTATCTTTAATCGTTATTCCTAACCTTTAATACCACTACGGCTAACGCCTTTCATAATATATTTTCTCAAGAAAATAAATACCAAGAATAATGGAATAGATACTAATGTAACAGCAGCCATTTGTTGAGGATAATTAGTAGAACCAGAACTATCCGTAAATGAATTTCTTAGACCATTAGTAATTAATTCATATTCTTCTTTTTTAGTAACTAGATTTGGCCAAACATATGAATTCCATGCTCCCATCATCTTTAAAATAGTAATAGAAATTAATGTTGGAAGGGCTAAAGGAATCATAACTTTCCATAAATATTTTAAATCACTTGTTCCATCAACTTTTGCGGCTAAATAAAGCTCATTAGGAATTTGCATAAAGTTTTGTCTTAACAAGTATATATAAAATATACTAACTAAAAATGGAACAATTAATACTCTATATGTACTTAACCAACCCCATGATGAAACTGTACCATAATTTGTAATTGTGAATAATTCACCAGGAATCATCATTGTAGCAAGTAATGCCGCAAACAAAACATTTTTGCCTTTAAACTCAAGTCTCGCAAAAGCAAATGCTGATAAAACTGTAATAACTAAAGATAAAAGTGTAGATACTATACCAACTATCATAGTATTAATAAATAATCTTCCTAAATTAGCTGTGTTAAACGCATCCACATAGTTATATAAAATTATTTGTTTTGGCCAAAATGTTGGAACTGCTAATTTATATTCATCTAATGTTTTTAGTGATGAAATTATCATCCAATAGAATGGAAATAATACAATTATAGCCATTAAAATTAAGAATGTATATAGACCAATTTGCACCAATATCTTCATAACTTTTTGTTTAGAAGATACTTTTTGCATATCTTGTTGATGCATTGTTAAATTATTATTCGCTTCCATATCACACCTCTTAATAATGTGTCTTCTTCTTACTAACTTGTAAGTTAATAAGAGTAACAATTAATATTATTACAAACAAAATTAAAGCAGCAGCACTAGCACGACCTTGTTGATTCTTCGCTAGAGCATCATACATAAATCCCACCATTGTGTTAAGTCTATTTTTATCACCAGCAGGTCCCATTGTTGTACCAAATATACCTACAATACTTGTATATTCTTTAAACCCACCAATAAAGCCAGTAATAACAACATAGGCAATCATTGGAGATAATAGTGGAACAGTAATCCTTGCAAAAATTCTTTTACGAGATGTTCCATCTACTTTTGCTGCATCATAATATTGTT
>CAYWAD010000148.1:0-2426 GCA_964456045.1 uncultured Lachnospiraceae bacterium | reverse complement strand
AAGAGCCAGGTATATTCCACCGCGGCAGACGGTCAGACATCCGTTGAAATTCACGTCCTTCAGGGCGAGCGCAGCATGGCTGCAGACAATACAACCCTCGGCAGATTCATGCTTGACGGTATTCCCGCAGCTCCCAGAGGAGTTCCGCAGATCGAAGTTACTTTCGATATCGACGCTAACGGTATCGTTAACGTAACGGCAAAGGATCTCGGCACGGGCCGTGAACAGCATATCACGATCACTTCTTCAACCAATATGTCTCAGGACGATATCGACCGCGCTGTTCGCGATGCGGAGCGTTATGCGGAAGAAGATAAGAAGAAGAAAGAACTCATCGATGCAAAGAACCAGGCTGAAAGCATGATCTTCCAGATTGAAAAGTCTGTTTCCGATCTTGGTGATAAGGTAAGCGCAGACGAAAAGGCAAGCGTTGAGTCCGCTGTCGAAAAGCTCAAGAATACGCTCGGTGGCAATGATGTTGAGGCTATCAAGGCTGATACCGACGCTCTCCAGAAAGCATTCTATCCCATCGCGGAAAAGCTTTACGCTCAGCAGAATCAGCAGGGCGCAAACCCCGGTGAGGGCGCAGATCCCAACATGGGCGCAAACGGAAACGGCGACACATACTATAACGCCGATTTCGAGGACAAAACAGGTAACTGATAAAAATAAAAGTTAACGCGGCGCGAAAGCCCGATTTCGGGCTTTCGCTTTTGCGCGTATTCAGACGTAAAATGCGGAATGGAGATTGAAATGGCTGAAAAGCGCGATTACTATGAAGTCCTCGGCGTGTCGAAAGACGCGGGGGACGCTGAAATAAAAAAAGCATACAGAGGTCTTGCCAAGAAGTATCATCCCGATATGAATCCGGGCGATGCGGAAGCGGAGGCTAAATTTAAGGAGATAAACGAAGCGTACGCGGTGCTTTCCGATGCCGATAAGCGCAGTAAATACGATCAGTTCGGTCACGACGCGTTCGATCCGACCAAGGGCGGCACCGGATTTACCGCATCCGATTTTGACTTCGGAGACATTTTTTCAAGCATTTTCGGAAGCGGTTTCGGTGGCTTCGGCGGCGGTTTCGGCGGATCCTCCGAACGCAGACGTAACGCGCCCGTGCCGGGAAACGACATACTTCAGACGGTGTATATAACTTTCGAGGAAGCCGCATTCGGTTGCAAACGTGAAATAAGTTACGGTCGTGTCATCAAATGCTCGGACTGTAACGGTAGTGGCGCGGAAAAGGGAACCACACCTGAAACCTGTACCGTATGTAAGGGAACCGGTCAGGTTATGACTACACAGCGTACGATGTTCGGTATGATGCAAACACAGCACGCTTGTGACAATTGCCACGGAACAGGTAAAATAATCAAAAATCCGTGCGGAAATTGCCGCGGCAAGGGATATATCAAGATAACACGCAAGCTTGAAGTGTCTATCCCTGCGGGTATAGATGACGGTCAGCGCATTGCACTGCGAGGAGAGGGTGACGAAGGACGCAACGGCGGTCCCGCAGGCG
The DNA here is from genome assembly GCA_964456045.1 of uncultured Lachnospiraceae bacterium. GTDB lineage: Bacteria > Bacillota > Clostridia > Oscillospirales > CAG-272 > DTU064. Next base: position 904 of record CAYWAD010000148.1, on the reverse strand, counting down.
ATCTTATCATCACTGTCGGAGTCAAGGCACATAAAATATTCGAGCGCGACGGCTACGATATATATTGCGACGTGCCGATCACTTTTGCGGAAGCGACGCTCGGTGCGAAAATAAAAGTTCCGACGCTTGAGGGAACTGTCGAATACGATATTCCCGAAGGCACGGAGACCGGCACTGTGTTCACACTTCGCGATAAAGGAATACAGAATTTGAATTATCCTTCGCGAAAGGGCGCGTTAAAATTCACCGTTACGATTGAGGTGCCGAAAAATCTTTCGTCCGCACAGAAAAAAATGCTTGCCGATTTTGCAGAAAGCTGCGGCGAATCGAATCATACAAAGAGACGGAAGTTTTTCCGTCTGTTCGACAAATAACGGGGGAATCGTATGGCAAACGGATGGACACAGATACGCGTAAGCGGAAAAAGAGAACAGCTTGACGAGATTTCGGCTGTTATGAGTATGCTCGATCCCGGACTTCAAATAGAGGATTATTCGGATTTGGATGAGTTGATCCTTGACGGAGTTTACGGCGATCTTATTGATGAGTCGGTTTTGACGGCAGACAGAACGAAAGTCGCTGTATCTATCTACGTGCCGGATGAGAAGCCGCTCGGAGAATATGTTTCGTTTATCAAGGAACGTTTTGCGGTTGACGGAATTGACGCAGAGCTTGAAACAGTCGGACTTTCCGAGGAGGATTGGGCGGAAAACTGGAAGCAGTATTATCACCCGATCAAAATCGGGCGTGTCGTTATCGTTCCCGCTTGGGAAAAGTACGAGCCTGAGTCGGATGAGATCACGGTGCTTATGGATCCCGGCATGGCATTCGGAACGGGCACGCACGAAACGACAAGACTTGTCATCGGACTGCTCGATAAGTACATAAAAAAAGGCGACAGAGT
>CAYWAD010000147.1:0-2451 GCA_964456045.1 uncultured Lachnospiraceae bacterium | reverse complement strand
GATTGCCGAAGTTCACCCTCATCGGAGCGACGACGCGCGCAGGTCAGATGACCACGCCGCTTCGTGACAGATTCGGAGTCATGCTCCGTCTTGAGCTTTACACCCCGGACGAGCTTTCAGCCATTATAACACGCAGTGCCGGAATCCTCGGAATCTCCATAGATCCCGACAGCGCATACGAGATCGCGTCGCGTTCACGCGGAACTCCGCGTATTGCGAACCGTCTTTTGAAGCGAGTTCGAGACTATGCTCAAGTTCGCGGAGACGGCGAGATAACGGAAAAGCTTGCTCGCGAAGCACTGTCTATGCTTGAGATCGACGAACTCGGTCTTGACAACACGGACAGACGCATTCTTTCGTCGATGATACGCTTTTACGGCGGCGGTCCTGTAGGTCTTGAGACACTTTCCGCGACGATCGGTGAGGAAGCGGTTACGATTGAGGATGTTTACGAGCCGTATCTTTTACAGATCGGATTTTTGGCGCGCACTCCGCGCGGCCGCGTTGTAACAAGAATGGCATACGAGCATCTCGGCATACCCTATTCCGAAAAATCCCCCTCCGACACTCAAATAAAATTAACGACTGACTAAAAGGATTTTCCCATGAAGATAAAGACTCTTGAAAAAAGCTTCGAATTCGTCGATTCTCTGCCCGAATACTCTCACCCAAAGCCGAAAAAGCCGAACATTCTTTTTCGCACTCTCGTTCGGATAGCATCAATGCCCGATCTTATCGCCACACGTTTTTCATACAGCGAATCCGGCATGAACAGGCTAAAAAAGGATGAGCCTTGTCTTTATCTCATGAATCATTCGAGCTTTATTGACCTCAAGATCGCCTCGAAAATCCTTTATCCCAAGCCCTACAATATCGTAAGCACGCTTGATTCATTCGTCGGAAAGCGCTGGCTTATGCATCAAATCGGCTGCACGCCGACGACTAAGTTTGTCACGGACATCAATCTCGTTCGCAACATGATACACATTTTGAGGAAGCAAAAATGCTCCGTTCTTATGTACCCCGAAGCAGGTTACAGTTTTGACGGAACCTCAACGATTTTGCCTGACAGTCTCGGTCAATGTCTGAAACTTTTGAAGGTACCTGTTGTTATGATCAAAACAAGCGGTGCGTTCGCACGAGATCCGCTCTATAACGGACTCAGGCTACGTAAGGTTAAGGTATCCGCGGAGGTGCGGTATCTTTTGTCGCCGGAGGAAATTGCCGAAAAAAGCGTTGACGAGCTTAATATTTTGATACGCGAGCAGTTTTCTTTTGACGAGTTCCGTTGGCAACAGAAAAACATGGTACGCATCAATGAAAAATTCCGCGCCGAGGGACTGTCACGCGTATTGTACAAATGTCCGCACTGTCTCAGTGAGGGCGAGATGCTCGCGCACGATTCGGAGATCAAATGCGGCTCGTGCGGCAAAGCATACACACTCGACGAATACGGCAATCTTTCATCGAACGACGGTGACACGTTTTTTTCACACATTCCGGACTGGTTCAAGTGGCAACGCGAATGTGTGAAAGCCGAGATTTCTAACGGGAATTACGGCGTCACTCTAAGCACGGAAATATACATGCTTGTAGATTCTAAGGCGCTTTATCATGTCGGCAAAGGATCCCTCAGTCACAACTTAGACGGATTTCGCTTGACAGGGTTTAACGGCAAGCTCGACTATCGTCATCCGGCATCATCCTCGTACAGCTTGAACGCGGATTTCTTCTGGTACGAGATCGGCGACATGGTTGCGATAGGCACGCAGAAAAAGCAGTTCTGCTGTTTCCCCAACGGAAAGCCCGGAACTGTAACGAAGCTGCGTCTCGCCGCAGAGGAACTTTACAAGCTCACCGAAAAAGCGCGGTAAAATTCGCAAAAGACGGCGAAACGGCGCAAAACGCGAAAAAGAGACTTCCAAGATGATAACAAAAGGTGCAGTTCACAACGTGAACTGCACCTTTTTCGGTTATTTAAGGTATTTCGCGATATATTCTTCGCCGGTTCCGTAGTTTTCGAGGAGATAATCCATATCCTTGTCACCTCTGCCGGAGACGTTAACGAGAATGCTTCCCGTGTTATGCTCTTTCGCGTATCTGATACCGTATGCAATCGCGTGCGAGCTTTCGATTGCAGGGATTATTCCCTCAAATCTCGACAGCAGATAGAACGCTTCCAGCGCTTCTTCGTCATCGACAGTAACGTAATTTACTCTGCCGATGTCATGCAAAAATGCGTGTTCGGGGCCGATTCCGGGATAATCGAGTCCGCTTGCAACAGAATAAACGGGCAACGGCTCGCCGTTTTCGTCCTGTAAGATATAGCTTTCAAAGCCGTGAAGCTTACCGGGGGTTCCGTACGCGAGAGATGCAGCATGCTGACCGACTTCCGATCCCTTGCCGAGCGGCTCGGCTCCGTAAATTTCAACGGGAGCATCCAGGAATGGC
>CAYWAD010000146.1:0-2493 GCA_964456045.1 uncultured Lachnospiraceae bacterium | reverse complement strand
AGATTTCATTGGGCGAAAGCCCCTTTCGCCCCTGCGGGCAACATCACGTGCGCAACTCAGCACACGCAAAAGGCGCCACTCCCGTGACGCCTTTTAGATTTTGCGAAATACGCATTATTTAGTTTTCTTCCGATGTTGTGTCTTCCGAAAGAGTTATGGTTCCGTCCGAACAAACCACCGTTTTAATGCCCAACTCGGTCTGCCCATCCGTACCCAAACTTACGGCGCTCCACTCTTCCATCGTGCCCTCATAAGTTATGCTCGTGAGGCTCGTACATCCATCAAAAGCTCTCGCTCCGATTTTGGTTACGCTCTTGGAAATGGTAACGGTAGTTAAATTCGCGCAATAAGCAAAAGCGCCGTATTCGATATCACCGCTTATGGTTACGCTCGTCAACCCGAGACAAGCCATAAACGCAAACTGCGGGACATTCCCGATTGTTACGGACTTGAACTTCGAACCGATTAAAGCATAGTCGCGGAGAGATCTGTTTATTGTAATTTCGGTCTCGGTTCCGATATATCCCGCAATCGTTGTTCCGTAATATACAAAGCCGTCATCGGAAATTTTCACTTTTCCGCCATTAGCATTTGTATATATGTTGACATTAAAGGCTTGGATAGACGGATCGCGCTCCCAAAGCTCAGTGTCCGACAAACCGGACTTGTTGTATATCTCTGCAAGTCTCATGTCATAATAAACAAACTCTTCACCGACTGCCTTAACACCGGACCCTATTGTAAGATGTACAAGGCTAAAACAACCTACGAACGCGCCATCACCGATTTCATTGACGCTATCCGAGATAACGACACGCACCAAGCGCATATTATACGCGAAAGCAAACGGATAAATCTCGTCTATTCCGCTTGGCAAAACGATATCGTATTCGTCTCCAAGATAGCCCATCAGAACTGTGCGACCGCCGTCTGTGTATATCACGTAATCGTCGATATAAGATATTTTGCTCTTACTCGCGTCGGTATAAACATTCGGCTGATTGCCTGAATTAAATTCTATTTCGTCAATATCGAGCGCTGACTTATTATAGATTTCGACAAGTTTATCGCAATTATCGAACGCATTCGCGCCAATGCTCTCGACTTCGCTACCGATTGTAATTTTTACTAAATCTATGCAATCTTTGAATGCATTTTCGCCTATACTTTCGACACAATCGGGAATTACTATCTCCGCAAGTCCCAAGCAGTACGCAAACGCATACGGTCCGATACTCGTAACACTTCCGTCATCGGGAATTATACTCGACTTACATCCTGCAATCAGTGTCTTCGTTGCTGTTTCGATCAAACAATTATCGGTGACGTGATAAACGGGGTTTGCGGAACTAATATATATTTTAGTGAGATAGCTATTATATCCCCATATACACGGTCCGATCTTTGTTACGCTATCCGGAATAATGACCGTCGAATACGTTAATGCAAGGAAAATCTCTTCTGCGTCGTTGATTAACGACTTAATAGTGCTTACAGGATGTACGCCGTTAACGCCGTCGTCAAAAGTGCTCGGAATTATGATGATGTCGTCTGTACCCCAATAGCCTATAACGCTATAGCTTTGCGAATCGGAATCGAACTCGTATCTGAGCCACTCGCTACCTTCGGGCTCGGCTTGTCCGCATACGGAGCAAGTACCCGAAACGATATCGTGAGGAATTTTGGGGAGCGTAACAGCTTCTTCGTAATCACAACGCGAACACGTCTTTTTACCACTACCTTCCATAGCGCAAGTAGCCTGATTTGTAATAGTTAAAGTCAAGTCGTGTCCGAGTGCCGATATCGTAGTTCGGGTAACCGTTATACCGCAAGCGGTACACTCTTTGTGCTTACTACCGCCCTCTATGCACGTCGCTTCGGCGTCTATTATCCACTCACCGGGCTGGTGTCTTAAGCACACTTTTCCGTCGCTACAAGTAACAGTATAAACGTTCGGAAGGTTAATACTACTTGCACCTTCTATATTGCCCCATTGCTCTTTGGTTCCGTTATACTTCAACTCTGTAACCCCGGTACAACCATCGAAAGCATCGTACCAGATGAGTCTTACGCTATTTGGAATCGTTACACTCGTTAATCCCCTGCAATTATAGAAGGCACTGTCTCCGATACTCGTAACACTATCGGGGATGGTTATGCTCGTTAAACCGGTGCAATAATAGAAAGCAACGTCTCCGATACTCGTAACACTATCGGGGATGGTTACGCTCGTTAAGCATGTTGCGCCCTCAAACGCGTACGCCTTTATCTCTGTTATATCGTTAGGTATTACCAAATCTGTTACAAGTGCATCGTTAAGATATAGCTTATGCGCGTAAAGTAACGGATTGGAATAAGCATTACCGAACTCAATTCCGCACCATGCGGAGAGGTCGGTTATATGTACGCTCGTTAAGCTTTCGCAATAGTAGAAAGCATAACTTGGAATTTTTGTCACTTTGTTTCCTATGTTTACAGTAGTTAAGTTAGGGA
>CAYWAD010000145.1:0-2520 GCA_964456045.1 uncultured Lachnospiraceae bacterium | reverse complement strand
GCTGATCCTGCCGTCCTCGGTTTCCGTTGCGCGCGCGAAAAGGACGCCGTAATTATTGTTGAGCGCCTTATATCCGTCACCGTTATCAATGGCAAGGTGCATACTTGCCGCAAGTGTTGCGGAATAAATTCTGCCGTCCAGAGGTGTGCGGCAATATGTGAGAATTTTAGACATTTTTTAATTCCTTTCAGCCGTTAAAGATCAAGAAAATCCTTGCGGTATTCAACTCCGAAAAGTTCTGCCAAGCTGACGAGCTGCTCGTCCGTTATCGTATTAACTCTCGGGAGATGTGCCACTTTCATGTAAAGTTCCGCCGCTTTTTCAACCGTTTCGACAAGCCCGAAAGTCTCGTCCATTGTCTTTCCGGCGCAGTAAATTCCGTGAAGCCCCCAAATGACGGTTCGAAATTCCTTCATTTTCTCCGCTGTCGCAACTCCGATCTCGTTGGTTCCGCACAGCATCCAGGGAAGAACGCCGATTCCGTCCGGGAAAACAACGATACATTCGGAACACATCTGCCAAAGCTCGTGCGTAAAGGTTTTGTCCGAGAAATCGCACACAAAGCCCATCGCGACGGTGTTTGTCGGGTGACAATGCATAACTACTCTGTTTTCCGGGTCAACTGCGAGGCGCGCCATATGGCTCATCATATGTGCCGGGAACTCGCTTGTGAACTTTCCTCCGTCCGCATAGCCCCAAAGCAGTTCAGCGGTCGTTCCGTCCTCTGCGATCCTGAGGACACCGAGAGTCGTTTCCGGGTCATTTTCAACGTGACGAAAGTATTTGCCCGTACCTGTTACGAGAAAATACTTGCCTGCGAGCGGTTTTGCGTCAAAACCGGTAGGGATTGTTCGAATTACGCATTTCGGGTCGAGATATTCCGCGACTTCCGCCTCGTCCAGCAACACGCTGATGTTGCCGCCGTTGCGCTCGTTCCAGCCGAGACGGTACATATTCGAGGTGATCTCGCCCATTTTCAATATAAACGGGCTTGTTTTAATATCTTTCATTTTCATTCTCCCTTTAGGGCGATACAAACAAAAGGGAGGCGAGCATGCCGCCTCCCCCCAAGTGTACCGTATTATTTCTTAAGCGCGATAGCGGCCTTTGCCTTTTCAACAAGATTTTCGGCAGTAAGTCCGTATACCTTTACAAGCTCCTTAGCAGGACCGGAATGACCGAACTCATCGTTGATGCCGAGGCGAACAACGGGAGTGGGGCAAGTGCCTGCAAGATACTCGGAAACGGCAGAACCGAGACCGCCGATGATGGAATGTTCCTCGGCTGTGACGATGGCACCGGTTTCCTTTGCTGCCGCGAGAACGATCTCCTCATCAAGCGGCTTGATTGTATGAATATTGATAACGCGAGCGGAAATTCCTTCCTCTGCAAGCATTTTGCTTGCGCGGATAGCGGGCTCAACAAGCAAACCGGTAGCGATGATTGTTACATCGGAACCGTCCGCCATTTTGATTCCCTTACCGATCTCGAATTTATAATCTTCGTTATCGTTGATTACCGGAACCGCCATTCTTCCGAAACGGAGATAAACGGGGCCATAATAATTGATAGCCGCTTCAACAGCCGCTCTTGCTTCAACGGCGTCGGAGGGGTTGATAACTACCATACCGGGAATCGTGCGCATAAGAGCGATGTCCTCGTTGCACTGGTGGGATGCGCCGTCCTCACCTACTGTGATTCCCGCGTGAGTTGCACCTATCTTCACGTTAAGATGAGGATATCCGACAGAGTTTCTAACCTGCTCGAACGCACGTCCGGAGGCAAACATTGCGAATGTGGACGCAAACGGAACGAATCCGGATGCCGCAAGACCTGCCGCAACGCAAGTCATATTCGCTTCCGCGATGCCGCAGTCGAAATGACGATCGGGATATGCTTTCTTAAAAAGGTCTGTTTTTGTTGCATTTGCAAGGTCTGCATCGAGAACAACGAGCTTTTCGTATTTTGCGCCGAACTCGGCAAGAGCCTTACCGTAAGCTTCTCTTGTTGCAATAGCTTCAGCCATAATTTATTTCCTCTTCCTTTCCGTAAATCTCATCATATAGCATCGCGAGCCGCTTTGAGCTCCGCAACCGCTGTTTCATACTGTTCCTGATTGGGAGCCTTGCCGTGCCAGCCTGCGTTATCGAGCATATAGGAAACGCCGTTACCCTTATGCGACTTTGCAATAATTGCGGTAGGCTTGCCCTTGCACTCGCGAGCTGCCTTAAATGCAGCCTCAAGCTCATCAAAGTCATGAGCGTTGACGGAAATTACATTCCAACCGAATGCGAGAAGCTTTTCATCGTGAGGTGTGGGATTCATTACATCCGTGATCTTACCGTCGATCTGAAGTCCGTTCCAGTCGATAATGAGAACGAGATTATCGAGGTGATAGTGAGCGGCAAACATTGCTGCCTCCCAAATCTGTCCTTCCTGGCTTTCGCCGTCACCGACAGCAGTGTAAACGCGTGCGCCGTTGCCCTTGAGCTTAGCCGCAAGCGCCATTCCGCAAGCAAC
>CAYWAD010000144.1:0-2521 GCA_964456045.1 uncultured Lachnospiraceae bacterium | reverse complement strand
TGTCTGTCCGTGACGTCCATCGGCTCGTGTCCACGTCTGACAACGAACAAGCGACGGCTCTCCCACGCTTCCTCGCACAGAGCGTCAAAGTCCACCTTCGCTTCCTGCGCTTCAACCTTCTCGATTTCGGGACGCGTGCGCGGATGCGGCGGCGTAAATACCGTACAGCAATCCTCAAACGGCAAAATCGACGTTTCATAAGCGTTTATCTTGCGCGAAATTTCGATTATGTCCTCTTTGTCCATACCTATGCACGGGCGAAGCACGGGAATCGAACACATCGCATCCGTAACTGCGATTGCCTGCATAGTCTGGCTCGCAACCTGACCGAGGCTTTCACCCGTAACAAGCGCCATTGATCCTGTATCGATCGCGGTTCTCTCCGCAAGCTTCATCATAAACCTACGCAAGAGAAGCGTGAAATAATCTTCCTCGCATTTATCGCGAATTTCCTCCTGGATATGCGTTACCGAGATAACGTGAACGCGCATAGATCCGCAATAATCGGTAAGAATTTCCGCCAATTTCAGCACCTTGTCGCGTGCTTCTTCGCTGGTGTAAGGATAGCTTTCGAAATGCACCGCATCAACAAAAACCCCTCGCTTCATAATCATAAATCCCGCAACGGGTGAATCTATTCCTCCGGAGAGAAGCAGTGTTGCTCTGCCGTTGCTTCCGAGCGGAAGTCCGCCTGCTCCGCGAACCTGATCGGCGTGCAAATATGCGCCTTTTTCACGAATTTCAACAGTAACGGTAACGTCGGGATTTTTCAGGTCAACTCTGAGTCCCGGAACGGATTCGAGCAGAGCGGATCCGACCTCGCCCGCAAGTTCGGGAGACTTCATCGGAAATCGTTTGTCCGCACGTTTCGCAACCGCACGGAAGGAAACGTCACCGACAAGAAACTGCGGCAAATATTCGACAGCGACGCGAAGAATGTCCTCCAGCGTTTTTTCTGCAACGGCGGCAACGGTAATACCGGAAAAGCCGAACGTATGCTTAGCTTCCTCGAACATTTCGTCGATGTCGGCAAATTCGTCAAGCGGTTCAATGTAAACCGTGCTTTGCGCCGCGTAAATTTCAAAATTGCCGACCCGCTTTGCCTTGTGACGAAGGTCGGACAGCATTATGTGCTCAAACTGAGGTCTGTTCGCGCCTTTGAGCGCAACCTCTCCGTATTTGCAGAGTATAACTCGCTTCATATTTTCCATAATTCAAACTCCGAAAATCCGTTGAAGCGGCTTTTTGAAATTTCTATTTCGAAAAAATTTACAAAATCTATTCCAAAGCGGCTTCAATTATATTATAATAGATATATATGCTCTTATGATGGGAGCAGTATATTTATTATAAAGCAGACTTTCGGGAATTTCAATATCCCGAAGGACAAAAATATCTTACATAGGGAGAGAATCCAAAATGGAAAAGTACGACATCGAAATTGCCGGCATAGCAATGACAGTAAAAACGGACGAAAACGAGGACTTCGTAACATACGTTGTCAACGAACTCGACAATCGCATAAACGCTATGACTCAGAAAAACATACACTGCTCCAAGACAGAAGCAGCGCTTCTTTCCGCGCTTGACTACTGCTGCGAAAAGATCAGACTTGAAAAAAAGGTTAAGAACCTTGAGGCTCAGGTCGCACTCTACACAGCCAACGTAAACAGACTCAAGGCCGAAAATCAGGAGCTCAAGGAAAAGTCTTGCTGACGGATAAGCTTCCCGAACTGCTCGCGCCGGCAGGCACACCGGATGCGCTTCGCGCTGCCGTAGCCGCAGGCGCGGATGCGGTTTACTTCGGAGTCGGTGCTTATAACGCACGAATGAACGCACAAAATTTCAGCGAATCGAATCTTTCCGAAGCGCTCTCGTTTTGTCGTGCACACAATGTGCGTACCAACATAACGTTAAACACCCAAATTTACGATCGCGAGCTTGCAGACGCTCTGAAAACGGCAGAGACGCTTTGCCGTCTCGGCGCGGACGCGCTCATCGTCGCAGATCTCGGACTTGCCTGCCTGATAAACAAATATTTCCCCGAAATCGAGCTGCACGCTTCTACGCAGGCGTGCGGAAACAGCGTCCGCGATGCGGAATATTTCGCGTCACTCGGATTTTCGCGTATGGTGGCGGCAAGAGAGCTTTCGCGCGAGAATTTGGCGGAGCTGTGCAAAAAGTCTCCGATCGAAATCGAAATGTTCATTCACGGAGCAAACTGTGTCTCCGTTTCGGGACAATGCCTTATGTCGTCCCTCATCGGCGGCAGAAGCGGCAACCGCGGTCTTTGCGCTCAGCCGTGCCGTCTTTCATACAACGGTGGATATCCGCTTTCTCCCAAAGACAATTGTCTGGCGACGCATATATCCGAAATTTTGGCATTCGGCGTCGCTTCATTGAAAATCGAAGGCAGAATGAAATCGCCGGACTATGTTTACCGCGTCGTTTCCGTATACAGACGTCTGCTCGACGAAATGCGTTCCGCGACAAAAGCGGAGCTTCGCGAGCTTTCAAGTGC
>CAYWAD010000143.1:0-2529 GCA_964456045.1 uncultured Lachnospiraceae bacterium | reverse complement strand
TACGAAATCCAAAAATCTTAATAACGGAGGATGTTATATGGCTAAGAAAATTGTATCGGTTGCGGTTGCTCTGATCTTGGTGATCGGAGTATCCGTAGGAACCACATTGTTGGTGAACAAGAAGACGGATTCCGTTCCGACTTCCACCACAATCGAAAACGGATTATCCGCATACGAACTTGCAGTTCAGCACGGATATGAAGGAACAATCGAGGAATGGCTGGAATCGTTGAACGGCAAGTCTGCCTATGAGATTGCCGTGGACAATGGCTATTCCGGTACTCGGGAAGAGTGGGACGCTGCACTGACCGCAGCAGTTACTCAGCCTGCAGTCGGCATCAAAACCGCTAAGTTCTCAGCTGATGGAGAGCTGATTCTGGTCCTCTCCGACGGCACGGAATTGAATGTAGGCACTGCCGTGGGTGCAGATGGCACTGACGGCAAGGACGGTGCCGACGGCAAAAACGGTAAAGATGGCGTCGGTATTACGAATACCGCTATCAACGAGCAGGATCAGCTTGTAATTACCTATTCCGATGGCAGAGTCGTGAATCTTGATAAGCTGGTCGGCTTGAACGGTAAGGACGGTATTGGCGTTTCTAAGTCCGAAATCAATGCTGCCGGTGAATTGGTTATCACCTATACCAACGGTCAGCAGGCAAATCTCGGCCGCATTATTGGTGCTAACGGTCAAAACGGAACTAATGGCACTGACGGTAAGGACGGCAAAGATGGTATTAGTATCACCGATTCTGTTATCAACGCTAACGGCGAGTTAGTGATTACATATTCCGATAACACCACCACCAACCTCGGCAAGATCGTTGGAAGCAATGGTAAAGACGGTGTGAGCGGTACGAACGGTGTTGACGGTATCAGCGTCACCGGTGCGGAGATCAACACCGATGGTGAGTTGGTTCTGACATTCTCTAACGGTCAGCGTTCTAATCTCGGTGTTGTAATCGGTCGTGACGGAACAAATGGTACGAACGGCACTGATGGCAAAGACGGTATCAGCATCACAAAATCGGAAATTAACAGCAAAGGCGAGCTGGTCATTACATATTCCGACGGCGGCGTAGATAACCTTGGTGCTGTTGTGGGTGCAGACGGCAAGGACGGAACGAATGGTATCAATGGAGTAAACGGCAAGGACGGCGTAGGCATTCAGAATATCTCCGTATCCGATGCCGGCAAATTGAAGATCGTGCTGACCAACGGAACAACGATGGATCTGGGTGTCATTAAGGGTTCTGATGGCGAGGACGGCGAAGACGGTGAGAATGGCAGAAGTATTACTTCTACCACGATTAATGATGCCGGAGAACTTATTATTGCCTACTCTGACAACACAAGCACCAATCTTGGTAAGATCGCCGGTATTGACGGTGAAAATGGCAAGGACGGTATTAGCGTTACCAAGACCGAAATCAATGACAAGGGCGAGCTTGTTATTACATATTCCAATGATACATTCGACAATCTGGGCGTTGTGGTCGGCAGCAACGGTGCCGATGGTGTCGATGGCACTGACGGTAAGGACGGTGTCGATGGCAAAGACGGTGTTGGTATCACCAAGGCCGAGATCAACACAGCCGGTGAATTGACCTTGTATTTCTCCAATGGCACCGGTGTTAACCTGGGCAAGATTGCCGGTATTGACGGCAAAGACGGTAAAGACGGTACAAATGGCACTGACGGTAAGGATGGCGTCGGTATTGAAACTGTGACCCTAAGTGACGAAGGTGACCTGTTTGTTAAACTGACCGGCGGTACAATACTGAACCTTGGTAATATCAAGGGTGCGGACGGTATTGGTATCGGCAAGTCCGAGATTAACGATAACGGTGAATTGGTAATCACTTATACCGACAACACTTCCGTGAACCTCGGTAAGGTGGTTGGTCGTGACGGTTCTAACGGCGAAGCAGGTAAGGACGGTGTAGGTATTTCCGATGTGACCGTTACTGCTGACGGCGTACTGAAGGTAACTTTGACTGATAGTACAGTTCTTGACTTAGGCAATATCAAGGGTCCCCGGGGCGAACAGGGTGCAACCGGTCCGCAGGGTCCTCAGGGCGACAAGGGCGATACCGGTGCAACCGGTATTCAGGGTGTAGGTGTTTCCAATGCCTATGTCAATGACGAGCTGCACCTTATTCTTGTGGTATGATATAATATAAGTAGAGTCGACAACCCCCCTAAGATATGGTATAATAAAAGAGACAAGGAAGAAAGAAGAGGAAGAAAAATGTCGACCTACAGCAAAGAATTTAAAGCAGAAGCGATCCGTTTGTCAGACGAGATCGGAGTAAAGAAGGCAGCCGCGCAGTTGGGAATTCCATACTACACGTTGGCTGATTGGAGAAACCGAAGCAAGCATAAGCCCAAGGAAGAAGTCGTAATGAGCGAAGAAGAACTTCGCATCCGCTTTCGCGAGCTCGAAAGAGAAAACACAGAGCTGAGAGAAGCCAATAATATCTTGAAGGATGCACTCAGTTTTTTCGCAAAAGACCGGAAGAAGTAAAG
>CAYWAD010000142.1:0-2530 GCA_964456045.1 uncultured Lachnospiraceae bacterium | reverse complement strand
ATTCCCTTCTGGTTTGTGGGGTTTTCCTTCCCTCTTTGTACTTGTATTATATCATGGAGTGTCGTGTTTGTCAAGCCCTTTTTTGACTTTTTTCAAAAATTATTTTGAATGGGGCTTTTGCCCCATTCAGTTGCATAGAATAAATAATGCCATCATAATAGAAATAACCGCTGCTGTAAGTGCCACACAAGAAAGGGTGTTTAGAAATTGTTTTGTGCGGTTCTTGCGGTATCCGTTCGGGCAACTATCCCAGTAGTAAATGGTTCGGCATACGTCCCGGCGTGCTTTGCGGTAGACTCTTTTGATTGCTTTAGTATTCATTTGGTTTGTCCCCCTTGTTTTTATCTACAAGTATTATAGCATGGCAAAGGGGTTTTGTCAAGTATTATTTTGCGATTTTTGGCTACGTCAGCGAACAAAGTTCTCAAAAGGCTTGTGGACTTATAAAATTTATCATCCGATGATATTTTTTATCACTCGTTCATCCCCTCTGAGTTAGCCATAGCTAACTCAAGAAAAGACTCCCATTTTATTATAACATAAAATCAAGAGTTTGTCAACCCCTTATTTTACAAAAAAAGAAGGGCTTTTCAGCCCTTCCCTTATTTACCACAGCCGGGTATCCCCTACCATGTCCCATGCGATTGCTTCTTGCAATTCAGTGTCATTGCGCTGGAAGGCAAGGGCGTGGACTCTATCGGTTTCATCGTTGACCATGTGGTACTGGCCTTTGATGTCTCGAACAATGGCATAGGTCATGCCGTCCCGGCACATAGCCAAAGCCCATTTGTAGTTGTCGGCAACGGATACCCCTAAGAACTCAGATTCCTTTGTGGGGTTGTAGATGTCCAATGCCAGATATTCAAGAATCTGGTCAATGGCTTCGTCCCAAGGGGTGTTAGTGAAAGTGTAGGTCTTTTTCATAGGAATCGTTCCTTTCTGGTTTTCTAAGGGTTTTCCTTCCCTTTGTTGTAACAACATTATATCATGGATTTACTATCTTGTCAAGTACTTTTTTCATTTTTTTCAAAATATTTTTTTATCGATAAAATTATATCGATAAGCATCGCTGTCTAGTTAGCCTATGCTAACCAATGCCCGCACTTCCCGGGTTCTTCCCCACCATTATAATATCATACTTCTTCGATTTTGTCAAGCATTATTTTCATAAAAAAGAGGGGAATTTCTTCCCCTCTTAGATGTCTGTTACAATGAACTCGCCATTCTTGAACTCAACCACACAATCTTGAACGTGGTGATAAGTGAATAAGCACTTCCCATCATTCTGCAAATCCTTTTTCCAGTTGCGGTGAATGGGAACGATTTCGCTTGCAATGTAAAGAATTTCTTCCAGCACATTGCCCATCACTTCATTCTCTGCCACCTTGAACTGGCAGAAGTCGAATTGTTCGCCTCTCTTGTCGATAAACCGCACGTTGTAAATTCTAGCCATCATAATTATTTTCCCCTCTGGTTTATTGGGTTTTCCTTCCCTCTTTGTACTTGTATTATATCATGGCAAAGGGATTTTGTCAAGAACTTTTTTCAAAAAAGATAAAAAAGTAGAAGGGGCTTTTCAGCCCCTTTCTTCTCAGATAGCATACAGTTCCATTTGGTTGCCGTCCCAGTGGTATTCCAGACCCCACAGCCCCACGCCCTGATTCAAGGTGTCTTCCCATAGGCACAAACCGCCTTGGTGGAAGTTCACACGCTGGAATTTTTCATCTACATAGACTTGGAATCCCAGCCCTTCCATAACTTCCATAACCACACTCCAAAGTTCTTCGGCGTTTTCTTTGGTGAACATTGCGGTTTCAGTTTCGTTGTTCTCATGGATGTTGATGTAGTAAGTAGCCATAATTTTTTATTCCTTTCTGGTTTTTTGTGGGGTTTTCCTTCCCTCTTTGTACTTGTATTATATCATGGAGTGTCGTGTTTGTCAAGCCCTTTTTTGACTTTTTTGTTTTTTTATTCCCAGTCCCTACTACCATAGTAGTCCCGCACAGCGTCCCAGATTTTAGAATACTCATAAGTTGATACTGTCATAGCACCATAGGAATTGTTTTGCCATTGTCTATCGGTTAGAATTGCATTTTTGTTGCGTTTCTGTTTTCTTTCGGCTTTATAATCGGCGGTGTCCTTCACCCAGTCATAACTCATTTTGTTGTTCTCCTTTGCTTTATCTTATGTACTTATTATACAGTAAGAATGGCGTTTTGTCTATTGACAAAATAACCAAAAGAAATAAAGAAAAAAGTTTGATTTTAGGACATTTTACCTATTGACAAATTTGCTGCTTTGTGGTATAATAAAGTGGGAGGCCCTAGGCCCTATAAATTCGGGAGTTAGCCTAGGCTAACTAGGCAATGCGAAATAGGGCGGATTTACCGCCCTTTCTTTTCATCGATTGATACTAATAATAATATCATCCGTGTTAGTATGCTCAGTGCCATTGTTATCCATGTGCAGGTTGACCCATTCGCCCAGCTGATAGCCTTCTTCATAATCAATAGCCCACAGCGTGCCGTTG
>CAYWAD010000141.1:0-2602 GCA_964456045.1 uncultured Lachnospiraceae bacterium | reverse complement strand
TCGTTTTATCACACAGTTAGGAAGTGTATTTTATGAAAAAAACGCTTATTTATATTTTTACCGTTGCCGCACTTGCGGTTTTGCTGACAGTTTCGGCTTGCGCTCTGAATCAGGAAGCATACAATGCCGTGTATTCCGGGCTCTCCGCCTCGGAAATCAAAATTGACCTTGCGGAATATAATCTATCGCAGGATGAACTTTCGGAAATCTTCGATAAGATCGTTCGCACCTCGCCGGAACTTTTCTACGTCGATTCAAAGTATACCTATGAGTACGACGGAACCGGCGCTATCACGACGATGACACCCGTTTATTTAATAACCGGTAGCGACCTCACTACCGCAAAATCAACGTACAGAAGCTTCATTTCCGGCATCACGTCCGGAGTGAAAAGCTCCTGGAGCGAGCTTGAAAAGGCGATCTATATTCACGACGAGATCGCGCTTCGCTTGAAATACGACAGCTCGATAAAGGATGTTTACAACGCCGCAAAAACAGGCAAAGGTAACTGTACCGCATATACGCTTACATATCTTGCCGCGTGCAACAGCGTGGGAATTTCCTGCGACATCGCCGTCAGCGAAAGTATGCAGCACATTTGGAATGTCGTCAAGATTGAAGGAAGCTGGTATCACGTTGACGTAACCTGGGACGACCCGACAGACGAGCTTTACGGCAGAGCATGTCACAGCAATTTTCTTCTCAGCGATTCCTCAATTTTGAGCAACCATTACGGTTGGGAATCGGATTATACCTGCTCGTCCACTCGATTTGACAACGCGGCTTGGAAAAGCGTAACCTCGCCTTTCGTCTGCGCTTCGGACGGAAGCTGGTACGCGGTCAATCCCTCGAATTTCACACTCTCTTGCTATAATCTTTCAAGCTCGTCCGTACAGGGCGTGGCATATATAACCGACAAATGGCCTGCCGGCGCTTCAAGCAATTATGGCGATCCGTACTCCGGTACCGGCGTTTATGACGATTTCGTATACTTCAATTCCGGTACCAGGGTTTATGCCTACAACGTAAAAACAGGTGATATTTCCGTCATTTATACTCACGATTCCGCGACAAATTACATCTATTTCATCTCGGTAAAAGGCAGCACACTGACATATTATCTGGCAACGTCGCCGTCAACTCAGACAGCATCGGGCACTGTTGATCTGAAGAAGGAAGCCTCCACATATACCATTTCGTTTGTCGTCAACGGCAATATTGTCGCTTCGTACGATTACGCCGAGGGCGCGTCCATCAATGAAACTCCCGACGTCGGCTTGATCGACGGCTACATCTTCATCGGTTGGGATTCGCTCCCCGAATCAATGCCGGCAGAGGACATCAGTGTCAATGCGATCTTTGAGACCTGCGTTCACAAAAACGCGACAAATCAGGTAATTACTGCCGCAACCTGCACTACAGAAGGCGAGGGTCAAACGGTCTGCACCGATTGCGGTCATGTTATCAAAGTATATACCATCACCGGCAAGCACGGTATCGGAAATTGGACAACGATCACCGAGGCGGACTGCACTCACGACGGACTCCGCAGACGTTATTGCCCCACTTGCGGCGAAATGACCGAGGAAGAAGTCATCCCTGCGTATTCGGCGCATAAATTCGGCGATTGGGTAATTCTCGTCGAGGCAACTGAGGAGCAAGACGGCGAACGCGAACGCTACTGCGAACGCTGCGGTTATGTTGATAGTCAAATCTACTCTATCCATGCCGACGATACGGAGGCGGATACCACCGATACCGAACTCACGGACGAAACCGGAACGACTTCGTCCGACAGCACTGATGACACCACAGATACAGACTCCGAAAAGAACAAAGTCACATCCACCGGTTCAAGCTTCACTGTTAAGGACTTTTTCGTGTACTTCGCGCTCGTTCTTGTTGTTGTCTGCTGTGTCACGGGAATTGTGATAATTTACCGTTACGCATTCCTCAAGAAAAAGCCCTCGCTTCCCAAGTTCTTGAAGTTCAAAAAGAAATAAAAACAAAAACGCACGCGAAAGCGTGCGTTTTTCCGTTCCGTTATTATGCTTTGAAGCCGAGCTCGTTTACCGCAGCCTTCATTGCTTCTACGTCAATCGAGCCTTTGACGGATTCGATGACTTCTGCGGTGCCTTTTTCGAGGTTGACCTTCACCTTTTTAACTCCGGGGATCGCGGAAAGCGCAGCTTCAACGCGAGCAGAGCAATGCCCGCAGTGCATACCCTCGATTTTAAGTACGATTGCATCCTTTGATGCGGATTTCTTTGAAAAATTGAAAAGTCCCATGGTGTTCTCCTTATTTTATAGATTTGTTTTTAATTTTTCGCTGTTTTGCCTGAGATAATGTCCTTGATGACTTCGCCTGCGATGACGAGACCTGCGCTTGACGGAACGAAACTTATGCTTGCGGGGATCGAACGTCGCGTTTTTGTTGCTTCAAGCGTTGATGCGAGCGGCAACTCATCCGACATAACGACCTTGAGCTTTTTTATTCCGCGAGCTTTGCATTCACGGCGCATCACGCGCGCAAGCGGATCAACGGATGTTTTGTGTATGTCCGTAACAAAAAATTTAGTCGGATCGAGTTTGTTTCCCGTAC
>CAYWAD010000140.1:0-2617 GCA_964456045.1 uncultured Lachnospiraceae bacterium | reverse complement strand
ACGCCGTTTGGCAACGTTATCTCCGTAAGGCTTGTACAGTTTTCAAACACATTGTCCCCTATTTTTGTAATTGTATATCTATTACGCTCTATTCTGCCCTCATTTCTAATATAACCTGCTTTAGCGTAACGTAATTCGTCCGTTATCAATAATTCATTTTGCGGAACAAAATTAAGACCTGTTATCGTGACATTACCGTCTTGTATGCTTTTACTATACGCAATATTTTGTAGCGCATTAAAGGCATTCAATTTTAATGCGTTTAATGTCGATTGGGTATTGCTATCGATATGCAACTCGATTTCTTCCCCGCCACCCAGCAATGCCTGTTTTATCTCTGCCGGCGTAAGGGAAGGATTGATAGACCGCATTAACGCCACAACCCCGGTGACAAACGGCGTGGCAAACGACGTCCCCGTAAACGTGCCGTACTGATTGTTTAAATTTGTAGAGTAAATATCTTTGCCGGGAGCATATATATCCACCGTGTTTATTCCGTAATTTGAGCCATCGTCATAATTGTTATCGTCCGTTACCGTGTCGCATACCCATATATCTTCGCCGTCGGCATTGTTTTGCAACGCCCCGACTGTTATTATGTAATCTTTGATATATTTTGTTCTGCTTGGACTAATATAACTAAAGTTCGGATCGGTAAGCACAGCAGGGTACATCTCGTTGCCGCTATCCATATCGTTAAATTTGTTTCCTGCCGCCACAATAATAATACCGCCCGCCTGCCCGTAGTCATATATTGCATTAATTAAGTCCTCATATTGCTGATAACCTATCCCTGTTGTTGTATCCAAAAAACCGGCTCCGCTATAATTTAATATCTTTACCTTGTTTGCCTCCGGGATATTGTCGCTTTTTATGGTTCCCGTAGCGTACTCTATGGCTGAAATTAAACTGTCGGTACCCAAATACACACCATCGTTACTTAAAACTTTATACGATACCAATTTTACGTTTGGGGCAACTTGATTGATAATACCCGACACAATTGTGCTGTGTCCGTGGTCATCCGATATATTTATGTTTTGCCTACTGCCCTGATAAAAACTCCAATGCTCCACCGATGACGACATTGCGCTATCCAACGCATAATGCGTCGGCATTCCGGAATCGAGCACACCTACCAATACGTTACTACTTCCCTTGGTAAAAAACTGTGCTTCTTTGCACTTTATGCTTTCAAGTCCCCAATTGTTTGAAGTCTCTACCGTGTCAGCGATAACATCCCGCGGAAATGAAAACAAACTTACAACAGCCATTATCATTGCTATCGCAATTATAATAATACCTTTATCAATTAATTTCTTATTTCTCATAATCTTCTCCTTTGTGGTTTTCGTTTAACGTGAATTATTAATGTAACTCAACCCATTTCATATTACAACTTCTCCATATGCTGTCGTTTTCCTCACAAAATCTAACTTATTAAAATGCACACATGCCCTTCGACAGTTTTTACTGCCGGGCTTTTTCAGATATACCAATATTCGCAAAAAACGAAACTGCTCGTTTTCATACCAATAAGGTCGATACTCTATTTTTTCCACATTATTCCATGCAAAATCTTCTACTGTAAATCCTTTTTGCTCATAACTTTCTCTATATTTTTCTTTCACATATACCATAACTATACCAAATTCATAAGAATCATCCGATTTATTCCACGGATATTCTATAAACGAAAAATGTTTTTTGTCTATCTCAAGCCATACGAGTTCGTCTACCAGTACCCCCAAACCGAGCACAACTACCAAAGAAAACGCTATTATTGCCGTGATTTTCAACGCTTTACTCTTTTTCATTATTATTTTCTCCTTTTAGATAATTCAAAATTTCAGTTAATCATTTGGATAAGCGACGAATCCTACGGAAACCACACACTCTAATTTTTGCAAACTTAAAATGGCTTCCTTACATTTTTTTACTCCACTTTTTTTCAAACAAAAGATAATCAACACACCATCATACTCAATTCTGTCAATATTATCTACGTCAAAATCTTCTTTGGCATATTCTTGATTCCTGACTTTATCCATATGCTCATATTTTAAGTACGCGTAAACTCGGTCGTCGTAGTAATCTTTAAAAAATATCTCGTTATTGATATTATTCCATACTATCGCGTCGATAGCGATACCTATACCTATTACTACCAACAACAGTACTGCCGTTATCACGATCCACTTAACTTTTTTTGCCATTTTCTTGACTCCTCCTTTTTTAAATTAATTTGTTACATCGATATACTTCTTGCTATTACATTTTATTCTACATTTTTGCGCGGCGACTATTTTACGCGACACCTAACCAAAACCATTTCTAATCCACCTCCTTCGTACTCCGAAAACATGTGCCGCTTACCATAAAAACCACTTGTTATACCTCTATTCAAATAGATAAAACGTATCAACCACAAAAATTGTCTATTTTGAAAAAATATCAACGTCGTGAAATAAATATGTGTATATTATGCCACTATTTTAATAATAAGGAATATTTCGGATTTTGTCAATACGTTTTTTAAAAAACAACCCATAAAAACACCTCTGTTTGTCCCTATGCTTATATCGTTCCAATCATTTGCCGACTCTCCGCCGTAGTA
>CAYWAD010000139.1:0-2638 GCA_964456045.1 uncultured Lachnospiraceae bacterium | reverse complement strand
CAATGGTTAACCTCATGGGCTACGAAGCTCCCGAAATGTGGAACGAATCTCTCATCGAGATTAAGTAAGTTCAAAAGATTATAACAAAAAAGAGACACGTTCGTGTCTCTTTTTTGTTAAAACGAAATTACGTTAAGATGCTCCAAAAGTATCTTCAAACCGATCAAAATCAGAATGATTCCACCGGCAATTTCTGACGGCTTTTTGTATTTATCCCCGAAAATCGCGCCGATGCGAAGCCCGATTGCGGAAAGAATGAATGTGGTGACACCTATTACCGACGCTGCAAAGCCGATGGAATATGTCTGCATCATCGCAAGTGCAATGCCGACAGCAAGCGCGTCAATGCTTGTTGCAACCGCCAAAACAGCCATTTCCTTTACGCCGAAAGGATTTTCGCCGGATTCTCCAATCTCATCTTCGTCGCCGGAAAGCGCCTCACGAATCATGTTCGCGCCGATCAGCGCGAGAAGTACAAATGCGATCCAATGGTCAAAACTTTCGATAAATTCAAGCGCGTATTGACCAAGATAGTACCCGATCGTGGGCATAAGTGCCTGAAAACCGCCGAACCAAAGCCCGACAATGAGCATTTGCTTAGGTTTCACCTTGCCGACGGCAAGCCCCTTGCAGATCGAAACGGCAAATGCGTCCGCGGAAAGCCCGATACCGAGTAGTATCAGCTCAATAATTAACGTGAATTGCATGTTTTTCTCCTAAATAAACGCGGCAGATTACCTGCCGCGTTTTGATGAACTTTATTTTACCATGTTTAGTCAGCGTTGTCAACACTGTCTTTTGCGGTAAGCTCGATTTTTGACGACATTGCCTCCTCAACTCTTGTCGTATTGGCCTTGAAAACATCCGCAACCTCGGAAATCGTTATGTACGCCAAAGGGTCAACCTCATGAACAAGCGATCTCATGCGTCCGATCTGGAATCTGTTGACTACAATGTAAACGACGGACTTCTTTTTGTCAGAATAAAAGCCGTGCGCATCGAGAATCGTAACACCGCATTCGAATTCTTCGGAAAGCACCGCTGAGATCTCGCGATCGTGATCCGTGACAATCATAGCTGCCTTCGAACGGTCAATACCTTCAACAATGAAGTCCACTGCCTTGAGCCCTGCCATGTAGGTGACGATCGAATAAAGCGGAAGAATCCAGCTTTGCATAACGAGTCCGCTGCAAACGTAGAGAATGAGGTTGTATCCCATAACAAATGTGCCGACGGTGATTCCGATTTTTTTCGCGAAAATGACAGCCAAAACTTCAACGCCGTCAATTGCGCCGCCGTAGCGAATCGTCATACCGCTTCCGATACCGGATATGAGTCCGCCGAAAAGCGCGCAGAGGAGTAAGTCCGTTCCGGCAAGCGGAGATGCCATACTGACGTCAACGGGCAGAACGTCCGTTATGAGCCAAGATGCAAGCGAGTAAACGAGCACCGCATAGATCGAGTATGTCGTGAAAGTGCTTCCGAGACGCTTAAGCCCGAATAAAAACAGGGGGATGTTCAAAATTATAAGAAAGAATGAGAGCGAAAACGCATCGGGAGTTAATTGGGAAAGTAAAATAGATGTGCCGGAGATGCCGCTGTCGTACAGATTGACGGGCGCAATGAATATGTTTACGCCAATGGCGTTTATGCAGCCTGCAATCGTTAAATACAAAAAATTTAACGGTTCGATTCGTGCGATATGGTTCGGATTTTTTTTGATCTTTTTTGCCTTTCTCATCGTGTCTCCCTTTTTTATTTGTTTTTATCATATTTATATTATATCATTTTTTCGATATATCTGTCAACTGTGACAAAAATAAATCGCCGGACGAGTTTTTGATTGCAATTGAGCAACAAATATAGTAATATATAGATATATTCGACAGAATAAATTTATGTCTGCGAAAATTAAGCTTGATCGGAGAAATGCTATGAAAGCAGTTATCACCGTTGTCGGACGCGACAGCGTAGGTATAATTTCGCGCGTGTCCGCGGAATGTGCCTCCCATAATGTAAATATACATGAAATTACCCAATCTGTCCTTTCGGAATATTTCGTAATGATTATGATCGTTGACATTACCGACATTTCCTCAACCTTTGACAGCTTTGCAGATAAAATGACAGCTCTCGGACATGAATCTAATCTTGAGATCCGAGTGATGCATGAGGACATTTTCAACTCAATGCACGAAATCTGATTCGGAGGTAATTATGCTTAATGTAAAGGCAATAAGAGAAACCGTAAATATGATCCGCGAGGAAAACCTCGACATCAGAACGGTAACAATGGGAATTTCTCTTTATGATTGTCAAAGCGATGATATCGGCCGCTTGTCGAACAAAATATATGATAAAATCACAAAAAGCGCAGGTAAGCTCACGGAGGTTACAGCAGAGCTTGAACGCAGATACGGAATCCCGATAATCAATAACCGTGTGTCGGTAACGCCGATTTCGTATATGATCGCAGGCTATCATTCCGTCGATGACGCGATCAAGCTCGCAAAAACGCTCGACCGTGCCGTAGCTGAAATAGGAGTTGATCTTATCGGCGGCTATAGTGCAATGGTGCAGAAGGGCGCAACCAACGGCGCGGATCTGTTAATCGAAAGCATCCCCGAAGCTTTGGCGG
>CAYWAD010000138.1:0-2639 GCA_964456045.1 uncultured Lachnospiraceae bacterium | reverse complement strand
GTTTTGTGTATGTCCGTAACAAAAAATTTAGTCGGATCGAGTTTGTTTCCCGTACCCATTGAGCTTATAACGGGAATGTTGTGGTCTCGTCCGTATTCGGCAAGCATGAGTTTTGCCGTAACGTTGTCGATTGCGTCTACGATATAATCACATTCGGACAAATCGACCTTATCCTTTGTTTCCGGAAGGTAAAAGAGAAAGTGTGAGGTAACATCGGCGTCCGGATTGACGGAAAGAATACGTTTTTTTGCTGCGTCCACTTTCTTTTCTCCGATGTTTTCCGTAGTTGCTATAAGCTGACGGTTAACGTCCGATTCGGATACAACATCTCCGTCAACTATGATCAAGTGCCCGACGCCTGCACGCGCAAGTGCTTCGACAACGTAAGAGCCGACGCCTCCGACGCCGAAAACGGCAACAACGGCTCCTTCAAGTTTTGTCTGTGCGTCATTGCCTATCAATCCCCGTGTGCGGGATGTGTAACATTCCTTCATGACTTCCTCCGACAAGTATCCTTATAAGTATATTATAATCAAGTATCTTTTTTATATCAAGTACGCAGTTTTTTATTATGTGGTATTTTTTTTGTGATTTTGATTTTTGTATCAAAAAAGTCCATGAGGCGAAAAAAAACTTATAATGCGATTGACTTATGCTTTGTTTCGTGCTATAATCAAATTAATATTAATTCAAATCGGAGGATGGCAGAATAATGAAGCGTATCAAAACCCTCATTACAAAGAATCTTTGCGAAAGCGCTAAGAAGGGTGGCTGCGGCGAATGCCAAACTTCTTGTCAGTCCGCTTGCAAGACCAGCTGCGGTATTGCAAACCAGAAGTGCGAAAACACAAAGCAGAAAAACAAGTAATCCGTGTATAACGGGAATGCCGCCTTTTGGCGGCATTTTTTTCGATTAAAATCTTCTCGAAAGGGATATAAATAAATGATACATACATATAAACTCGGCGGATATAATATCGTGCTTGACGTATGTTCGGGTTCGGTTCATCTTGTTGATGAGGTCGCTTACGATATTATCGAGGCATACGAAAACACGCCGCACGATAAAATAATTGCCGACATTTTGGCTAAATACGGCGACAGAGACGATGTTACGGAAGCGGACATACGCGACTGTTTCGACGATATTGAGGAGCTTAAAGCCGAGGGAAAACTGTTCACACCGGATACGTTTGAGCCGATTGCGGGCGAGCTGAAGCAAAAAACTTCGGGTGTTGTTAAGGCGCTTTGCCTGCATGTTGCTCACGTTTGCAATCTCAACTGCTCGTATTGCTTTGCAAGTCAGGGAAAATACAGCGGCGAGCGTGCGGTTATGTCGTTCGAAGTCGGCAAAAGGGCGCTTGATTTTTTGATTGAAAATTCCGGCACACGCCACAATCTCGAAGTCGATTTCTTCGGCGGCGAACCGCTGATGAACTTTGACGTTGTGAAAGATCTCGTTGCATATGCACGCGAACGCGAAAAGGAAACGGGCAAAAACTTCCGTTTCACGCTTACGACAAACGGTATGCTCATTGATGATGACGTGATCGACTTTGCAAACCGCGAATGCAGCAATGTTGTTCTTTCGCTGGACGGCAGACGTGAGGTTCACGACCGCTATCGCGTTGACTACGCAGGTAACGGAAGCTGGGAAAAGATCGTGCCCAAGTTTCAAAAGCTTGTTGAAGCCCGCGGCGGCAAGGACTATTATATGCGCGGCACTTTTACCCATGCAAATCCCGATTTTTTGAATGATATAAAGGAAATGCTCGACCTCGGCTTCCGCGAGCTCAGCATGGAACCCGTAGTTACGGCATCGAACGACCCCTCCGCGCTGACCGAGGAGGACTTGCCCGTTGTGCTTGAACAGTACGAAAAGCTGGCGGAACTTATGCTCGAAAAGCATCGCGAGGGAGATCCTTTCACATTCTATCACTATATGATCGACCTCAAAGGCGGTCCGTGCATTTACAAGCGTGTCTCAGGTTGCGGCTCCGGCACGGAATATATGGCTGTTACTCCGTGGGGCGATCTTTACCCGTGTCACCAATTTGTCGGCGACGAAAAATTCAAGCTCGGTAACATTTGGTCCGGCGTTGACAATAAGACGATTCAGGACGAATTTATGAGTTGCAACGTTTATGCGCGCCCGGAATGTCGCGATTGTTGGGCAAAGCTTTATTGCTCCGGCGGTTGTGCGGCGAACGCGTACCACGCAACAGGCGCAATCACTGGCGTGTATGAGTACGGATGTAAGCTTTTCAAAAAGCGTATGGAATGTGCTATAATGCTTGAAGCGGCAAAAACGCTTGACGCGGAATGAGTAAGACCCCGATTTTTGATTTTGTGAGCAAATATGCAAAGAGCGATACTTTGCGTATGCATATGCCGGGGCATAAGGGCACGGGAGCACTCGGTATCGAAGCATTTGATATCACCGAGATTGACGGCGCGGATGTTCTTTATAAAGCGGACGGAATTATAAAACAGAGCGAATGTATCGCATCCGATCTGTTCGGTTCGGCAAAGACTCTTTATTCAACGGAGGGGTCGTCGCTTTCGATCCGCGCGATGGTGTACCTTGTTTCGGTTTTCGCAAAGTCAAAAGGAGAGCGTCCTTTGATCGTTGCGGGACG
>CAYWAD010000137.1:0-2645 GCA_964456045.1 uncultured Lachnospiraceae bacterium | reverse complement strand
GAGCAGGAAGAGCAGTTCAATTCTGACGTCTTGTACCATTGAAAAATTTTTGAAAATTTCAAGCCCTCGAAAATTTGAAACTTTCAAAAATTTATGATATAATAAATACATAAGGTTGAGAGAGAAATCTCGAAACCCTCGGGGTTCAGCGTGGCTCCCCTTAAAAAGTTGCGCTTCATAACACCAGATAGCTCAGCGGAAGAGCTGCCGTAAAATCGAGGCGAGCGGAGGGTTCGACTCCCCCTCTGGTGTAACGGAACTAAGTGAATCCCGAACCAATAGGCTTTTGGAATGGGTAGCTCCCAAACAAAAGATGCGGAAGTAGCACTCCCAAGCTGGGCTGCTTGGAAAAATCAAGCCAAGACTTGGTTTTTGGAAATGACGTACGCACTTCCAAAAATTGAGCACGCGGGAAGTAACGTGTGAGGAAGAGCTAACGCCGCGGTAACAAGTAAGTCTCCTCTTTGAAGCTTCAAAAGGCGCTCAGTTGGGCGCCGCGTCTACACCGGCTGACGTAAAATGCCGTCGTACCGCGCAGGGGATCGCGGTGATAAGTATCCCCTGAGCCCTACTCGCTAACGGGCCGCAATGAAAAAAATAGTTAGTGTGCGCGGTGAGTAAGCGCGCAGATAGTCACGACGTGGCGCAAATACTTACTTAGGGGAGAAGATAGAAATGCCGTCTATTAGGGTAGGGTAAGACCATTACAAAGGTAATGGCAGAGGGCTACACCTAAAAGTGGAATGGCGCCCCACTCTCCCAAAGTTCTCAAGAGCAATACCCGCATCTGAATAGGAATGGTGAGAACGCTTTCGACAGAATTTGCTCGTTGTACCTTAAAAATATTTGTATCTCGGTGAAGAGTCAACGTCATGATGCCGAGAGTCTATCCTGCCAGTGAAGTGGCCCCAAGATAGAGTGTGAGCAGAGGATACCCTGTTAGCACAAGATGACTTTATAGTGATATAAAGCCGCTCCGCGTGAAAGAGCATGAGGACTTGGATGGATGGATGTGCGAAGTATAATGGCTGTTAAAGGCATGGTCTTATCGGCTCCATAATAGAAGCGCTGGTGAATAGCTGGCGCTGAATCCAAAGACCTGCGTAGTGTGGCAACTACGTAGAACATTTGGAAACGCCACCAAGGAGTTTTGCAGTGATGCCAGAGTAATCTGGCTATAAGATAAGGTCACAGTATGAGTAGGCTAATTCTGCAAGGATTATGAAGAAAAAAGTTATTGGATATTAACTTCTGAATGATAGCTGAAAATTAGAGGTACTCAATCCTCTGTAGGGCTTGGTCTTCGGACTGGGGCAAGAAGTTAGTGAGCGACGGCTTGCTGGCTCAGACTTGTCTCCCTACTGGCCGAACATAGCAGATATTATAGGACGTATGGCGAAGGTCAACAAATTTTTTAAGGTTTATATAGCGCGGCATAGAGGAGCGGTTTCCTTGCGACGTTCATTCCGTCGAGACGTGTGTTCGAATCACACTGCCGCAACCATGCTTTCGTCATGACGATGGCAGTGTGCCATCGTTGTGGCGAAGGGAATAATAAATTTTATACCTCTTTAGCTTAACGACAAAGCGGTTGGATAGAACTCCTTCATAGATAGTGGTTTAATTCCACTAAGAGGTTCCACTAACGCCCTTATGGGGCAAGGTTTACGGTAATCCTTTGGTCTTATTCATGTCAGTACCTCCTCACCTTTACTTACATTTAAATGGCCATTAAAACCGTTATTTTTATATGCGCGAGGATTGCGGGCGGCCCCGCAGCTAGTCTTGAAAACTATGCGAAGCGAGAGCTTTGGAGATCGACACTTCCCTTGCGCGCGGCAACAAAAGAAGAAACCTTTACGCGGTGTTGCTATTTTAACTAATTCTTCTATGGGTGATTTTATGGCAAAAATTTATGAAATAGTTAATGATATTAATGGGAAAATATATATAGGATAGACTACTCGAACTTTGAAAGAGCGTTTTCGTATTCATTGTCGTGATCGAAATAAAGAAGCTTTTAAAAATCGTCCTTTATATCGTGCCATGAATAAATATGGAATAGAACATTTTCATATTAGTTTATTGGAAGAAACTGATATACCTAATGAAAGAGAAACCTATTGGATAGAGCAAAAAGGAAGTTATCAAAACGGATATAATGCAACTAGGGGTGGAGAAGGTCGTTGCTTAATAGACCACAAAGAAGTAAAACAATTATATGATATATATAAGAATGTAAGAAAAGTTGCTTAGTTATTAGGGATTCATCGTGAAACTTGTTCAGATATATTGCATGGTATGGGAGTAAATATAAGATCTAGTGGAGAAATTGCACGAGAACGTTGGAATACTGCAGTGGTTCAAATTGACCCCAAAACTGGAGAAGTTATTAAGACCTTTAGTTCAATTAAAGAAGCTGAATAGGCAATTGGCCTTCATGGTCATGGCCATATTGGAGATGTTTGTTTAGGAAAACGAAAAACTTGCGGCGGCTTTAATTGGAAATATTTAAAGGATTTATAATAAAAGTAATATAGGGCTTGAGGTAGAAAATTTCGTTGCGTCTACACACTGAATGTATAACAAGCCTCCGCAAGGATGCGCCGAGAGATGTGGGAGCTGCGACGCCCACCAAGCCCAAA
>CAYWAD010000136.1:0-2654 GCA_964456045.1 uncultured Lachnospiraceae bacterium | reverse complement strand
TTTACACTCGTTTTGCGGTTAAACATATTACACCTCTCTGTTGCTAATTTTCTTTTAGGCTCCTTTGTGTAAAGGGAGCTGGCTACGCCGTTTACGGCGTAGACTGAGGGATTGTCGTACTTGTGTTAGTACAGTCGCCTATTATAGGCGCACTATCATCGTGCAGATGATAATACCGAAGTTTATCATAAGCGCATTGTATCGCTCTTCGCGCTTACGCACACAGCGCGCGTATATATAAATATTCACAATAATTTTATTCGCGCGTGCACGTATGTGACTTATTTGATTAAATAAATTAGTACACATTTTCCAACCTCGAACAATTTAATTATTCAAACTTGCAAAGTACACTTCTTTCTTTTTTTATTATTTTTATAATAATCTTGAAAATTCCTTGAAAACGGCTTATAATGTTCTTACAAATAATTCGAGGGTTACATATGGTCTTTAACGAAACCGAAAAAGTTGAATTAAAAAGAATGCTGAATGATTCCTTGCCCAAGGAAATCGTTGCTTTCCTCAACAGTTTTGACGGCACTATCTATATCGGAGTGGACGACAACGGCAACGCTATAGGCGTTGACAACCTCGATGATACCCAAAGAAAAGTAGCGGATATTATTACAACGCAGATTTTGCCCAATCCGCAAAATCTAATAGAGCTCGGAACAAAGTTCGTAGACGGTAAAAACGTTATCGAAATAAAGGTGCGTCAAGGAAAATCCCTTTACTACATCAAGAAATACGGTCGTAGCGCAAGCGGTTGTTTCGTCCGCATTGGCACCACCTGCCGCAGTATGACGGAAGAGGAAATTGAGCACCGGTATATCCTACAATTATCCATCCCAAAAATGTCGATGAAGCAAAAGTTAAGCCCGCGTCAGGATTTAACATTTGCGCAATTTCAGGCGTTACTCACGTTTAAGGGCGTGCACTTTAATAGAGAAGCGTTCGAGCAAAACTTTAATTTGCGAAACGACAACGGGCAATTTAATTATATAGCGTTCCTTGTCTCCGACCAGAACGATACGTCTATTAAAGTCGTAAGATTTAATGGCGTGACAAAAGCATCTTTTTTATCCCGTAAGGAATTTACCAACGGTTGCATTTTTAAGCAGATGGAAGATGCTTTGGATTATTCGCTGAACGTGTTAAATATCATACAAACGGATATCGTAGGTACAAACAGAATAGATACTCCGTATTTTGATACCGAGGCTTTCCGCGAAGCTTGGTTTAATGCAGTATGCCATAACTTATGGGTAGAACAAACCCCTCCTGCGATATATGGTTTCGATGATAGAGTAGAAATTATTTCCTATGGTCTTTTGGCAGACAATATGACAAAGGAAGAATTCTTTAACGGTATCAGCAAACCTATAAATGAAGAGTTTGCTAAGATATTTATGCAACTTCACTATATCGAACAATCCGGTAAAGGGGTGCCTACAATTATATCGAAATATGGTAAAGAAGCATATCATTTCGGTTCTTCTTTTATACAATGCATTTTGCCGTATAATATCTTGGATGTAGCCAAACAAGGTATACTACTCGGGAAAGATAACAACGATAACGCAAACAATGCTGTTGATAAGGTGACTGATAAGGACCCTGAACCTGAAAATGTCGTTGAAAAGGTGACTGATAAGGTGACTGATAAGGACCCTGAACCTGAAAATGTCGTTGAAAAGGTGACTGATAAGGTGACTGATAAATCCACAAAGGTACTTTCATTGATGAGTGGCAACCCGACAATAACAATAGCAGAATTAGCCAATGAAATACGGACTAGCCGAAAAACAATAAATGGTATTATTAAGCACTTAAAGGAACAAGGCATAATTGAGCGTGTCGGTTCGGATCGTAAGGGTTACTGGAAAATAATAAAGTAAATCTAAAAACCTGTAAAACTTTTGTATTCACAAGGCTAACGATAACACGTTAGCCTAATTTATTGATTTCCGCTTCTAAAGACCACAACTTTCGCAACGCGAAAACATCACTGCCGTAGTCAACATCACTGCGCACTTGTGCGCTCAACACCGCAAATCTCTTCAGTAAAATACCGCAAATCACTTCGGCAAAATGCCACAAATCTCTTCGGCAAAACGACATTGCGTGTTCGTACATAGTAGTGAAAAGTTCCGTTTTTCGCCTGCAAAAGTACTTGAAAAGTTCCGTTTTTGGCTCTTAAAACTACTTGAAAAGTTCCATTTTTTACGTTAAAAACTACTTGAAAAGTTCCGATTTTCCTGTTTCAATCTTGATGAAAAGGTATTGTCTTGTCTAATTCGCGCGAGGTTGAAACCACACCGAACGGAATAACGTATATGCCTATTTACTATGTAATGTTTTTCAAACCCAATCAAATTGAAAACTACATCCTCGACTGATTAGTTTTTAACCACGCGAAATAGCCAACGGCGCAAACCGTTGGCTATATTTTTTGTACATTGGAGTCAAATATGATTTTCTGTTTTACGGTAACCGAATTTATGTTTTCGGTTGCCTAAAATGCGGTTTATTTTTATTCGTTTTCATCGCTCAAAATTCGCCAATGCTTGCGCAGTGATATTTGCCTACGGCAAGTGAAATACGCTACGCGTGTGATATATTCACTTCGCGAATGTTGTGGTGGCGCTACGCGC
>CAYWAD010000135.1:1469-2684 GCA_964456045.1 uncultured Lachnospiraceae bacterium | reverse complement strand
GAAGAAAAGAGCGTACTGGGTGAGGTGGACCGAGAGAAAATCCCAGTAACAGGCAACTCCAGATTTGGATGCTGGTGTTGCACCATGGTAAAAGAGGACAAGTCGTTACAGAACTTCATCAACAAAGGTGCTACAGAACTGATTCCTCTTAGAGAATTCAGAAACGAACTGCTCAGAATGCGAGAAGATAGTCGGTATCGGGATTCCAAGCGCCGCAACGGTTCTGTTTATAAGAAATCAGACGGAAGCTTCGGAATGGGACCGTTCACGCTTGAAGCACGGCGTCTTATTCTTGAAAGGCTCCTTGACCTTGAAAACAGAACAGGCATGGAGTTGATCACAGAAGCAGAGCTGAAAGCAATTGACAAGATGTGGGATGAAGAAGGCGACCTGACCTGTCGCGCGCTTGTGGAATCTTACCATAAAGTCAAAGACAAAAAGCTTCCATGGGATGATTACAAAACTCCACGGTTTGATGATGAAGCTATCCAGGCAATCAAAGATGTGGCAGATAAGTATGATATTCCGGTTGAACTAATTACAAAGCTCATTGTTTCGGTGGACACCAATAAGCACATCACGAAAAATAACAAGATGCAAAAGGCATTTGACAGCATTATTGGACAAGGCTGGTTGCACTATAATTCTGTCGAGGGAGCATTGAACCATGAAGATTAAGCGCATACAAGTAAAAAACATAGGTCCTTATGTTAATGAAAATGCTTTCGATTTTGATGTTTCAGACATTGCCAAAAGGATGGTGCTGATTGGCGGTAAAAACGGCGCAGGTAAAACGACTCTGTTTAATGCCATCAAAACATGTCTGTACGGCTGTGTCGCATATGGATTTGAATCTAACAACGCAAAGTACTTTGTCGAAATAGAGAAGATCATCAATGCGAATGAAAAACTCCAAAAAATTGGTGAGGCGGAAGTCATTATTGATCTGTTGATGGATGATGGTAAGTATGATCATACCTACACCTTTATCAGGTCTTGGAAGGTAGCTGGCAAGAAAATTGCAGAAACCTTTACGGTATACAAAGATGGTACTGTGCTTTCCGAAACGGAAAAGAGCGATTTCGAGAGCTATCTCCTGCAAACGCTTCCTCCAAACCTCTTCCGTTTCTACTTCTTCGACGGAGAAAAAATCAGTGACTTTGTGTTCAATAGCAATAAAAACTCAGATTTCAAGGATGCATTCTTAAAACTCTG
>CAYWAD010000135.1:0-1369 GCA_964456045.1 uncultured Lachnospiraceae bacterium | reverse complement strand
ATTCGTAAGAAAATGGAGCGAAGCAGTATCGAAAATTACGATGGATACCTGCAAATGAAGAGCGACCTAAATGAGCAGAAGTCTAATTGTACTCAGCAACTCTTGGAAGTAGATAAAGAGTTACAAGGATTGCGTGCTCAGAAAGCGGTCTCCGCATCTAAACTCGCCAAAGCGAAAAGTGATTATGAAGCACTCCTGAAAAAACAGTCTATCAATGACATCTCGGCACGAGCACTGTTGGCGTTTGATGAACTCCAAAAGACGCTTTACGATAAGAGTATCCGCCTGGTCGAAACGGGATTCAGCCAATTCTTTGCGAGTCTGATTAACAAATCGGATTTGATTGATGGAATCCATATTGATGAAAATCTGAATGTTCTCCCTTATAAGAATAAGCACTTTAAGGCTGATGAAATACGCAAGATTATCGGCAAGAACGGTGTTGAGTATCTTATTGCTCAAATTGGTCTGTATGCGTATGAGGTGCTGCAGGAAAAACTTATTGTCGGCGAAGCAGAGTTCGAACTTCCGGTCGAGGTAAAGCAGCAACTTTCTGCAGGTGAAAAGCAGATATTCATTATGGCACTGTATCAAGCGCTTTCGCAGCTCAACAAAATTAATGTACCGTACATTGTGGATACACCGTTCGCACGAATTGATAAGGAGCATCGAGGAAAGATACTGAATCAGTTCTTCAAAAAACTCAATGGTCAGATCATCATCTTGTCTACTGACGAGGAAATCGTCGGCGAGTATCAGGATAGTATATCTGACATTGTGTCCAACACATTCGTCTTGAACCACAGCTCAAACGGAAACACTGAAATCTTGGCAAACTTTTATTTCGGAGGCAACCACAATGACCAATAAGCTTCATACATCGCAAAGAACCCAGGAGATATTCAACTCATTGGGCCAGTCGTTGAAATTGCAACCGTTCATTCTATCCAAACTGGCAATTGCATTGTCAGTCAAAAAGGGGAAACTTCAACCCAGTGATTTCAAAACTGATAATAACGGCTTGGAACTGAGTCGTCAGGTCATCTTCGGTGATCACGATCTGCTGTTCAAATCTCTCATCGTTAATAATGAGGGCAAAGTTGTTCGAGAGGATGACTATTTCCCCAGTTTGGTAAAAGCTCATTTGGACAGAGGCGCAAAACTTCTCGAAGATGAAAAACGGTATAGCAAGGATTTCTATAATCATCTGTGCCATCTGGATGACAATATTTAAAGGAGGTTTCCATGGATTATCCAAAGGTCAAGGCCTGTTTAGATACATCAGAAGATAACCTGATAGATGAACTGTACACTCCGTGCCTAAAGTGGGCCGAACACTTTGACCGCGGCGTTGGCTACTTTACAACAG
>CAYWAD010000134.1:0-2693 GCA_964456045.1 uncultured Lachnospiraceae bacterium | reverse complement strand
TGCTCGACGAAATGCGTTCCGCGACAAAAGCGGAGCTTCGCGAGCTTTCAAGTGCTTTTTCACGCTCCGGCTTTACGGACGGTTTTTATACCGGGGACGTGAAAAAAGAACCGAACAAAATGCTTGGAATCCGCACAGATGAGGACAAGGCCGAAACCAAAAAGACCGAAACCGTCGTCCCTGCTCCGGCACCCGTCAAGCTCACGTCCGCATCGGCGCGCATCTTGAAAGGTGTTCCGTCAAGACTGACGTTTGAAACCGCGGACAAATCGGTCACGGTGGAGGGCTCGATCCCGGAAGAAGCAAGAGTGAAGCCGATCTCGGCGGATTACGTTCGATCGCAACTTTCCAAGCTCGGCGCAACTCCGTTCACGGTTACGCCCGACGCTTTTGACGTCACACTCGATGATGGAATAATGCTTCCGGCATCTGCGTTAAACGAGCTTCGCAGACGCGCCGTGTCGGCACTTTCGGACACATCAAGAGCCATCCCGAAGCGCGAAGCGGAGCTTTCGCTTCCAAACATCACTTCGAAAAAGCGCACGCTCAAAACAGCGGAGTTTCTCTTTGAAGCGAGCATAACCGACCTCGCCTGCTCATATTTTGATATTATATATCTTCCGCTTTCGGAATACGGCACGGGCTCACGCGCAAACGGCGTCATTTTGCCTGCTGTAATTTACGGAACGGAAGAAGAAAAAATACGCTGTCAGCTTCGCAACGCAAAGGAAAACGGCGCGGAATATGCGCTTGTCGCAAATGCAGGTCAGCTCGCGTTGACAAACGGAATGGGCTTCAAAGTCTCGGTTTCGTATCGAGCAAACATTTCAAATTCACATTCCGCAAGCGTGCTTTCGTCCGCTTCGGTTGAATCGTTGACCGTTTCGCCCGAACTGACAGTACCGATGATGTGCGACATCGCGCGTCACGCCGCCGTAAGCGTCATCGTTTACGGCAGAATTCCGCTGATGACAACGGAAAGATGCATCATTCGTGCCGTTTCGGGCAATAAATGCGTTTGCAAAACGAAAAAAGTCTTCCTTCGCGACAGAATAGGCGCGGAATTTCCCGTTTTCCCCGCCGACGGTTGCAGAAGCATCATTTATAACAGCGTCCCCGTTTACATGGCGGACAAAAAGGACGTTTTGGATAAGATCGGCGCGTGCCGTCATCATTTCATCTTTTCAACCGAAACAAAAAAATCCGTTGACGAAATAATCGGCGCATACCAAAACGGCGACGTTCCCACGTTCCCGATTCGCAGAATAAAATAAACCAAAATGAAGGATTAACCATGGATAACAGCATAAAAATAAAGATAAAAAAAGTAAATCCCGCAGCAACCCTTCCCGAATATGCCACAAAGGGTGCTGCCGCTCTTGACCTTCGCTACTGCGGAGAAGACAGCATCACTTTAGCTGTAGGTGAGATCAAATCCATCCCGACTGGTCTCGCTGTACAGACACCCAACGGCATTGCCGCAATCATTTGCGCTCGCAGTGGACTTGCCTTCAAAAAAGGTATCTCTCTCGCGAACGGAATAGGACTTATCGACTCCGATTACAGAGGCGAGATCTGCGTAGGCTTGAAGAATCACGGCTCCGCGCTTTTCACCGTACACCCCGGCGACAGAATCGCTCAGCTTATGTTCGTTCCCGTTTTCGCGGCGGAACTTGTTGAAGCCGAATCGCTCGACGAAACCGAACGCGGCGAATGCGGCTTCGGCTCAACCGGAATCAAATAATGAATCGTCTTATACTTGCGTCAAAGTCTCCGAGGCGAAGCGAGCTGCTTGCGTCGCTCGGTCTTGATTTTGACATCAAAGTCGCGGACGCGGACGAAACTTTGCCCGACGGAATCGCTCCCGATGCGGCTGTTATGCATCTCTCACGAATTAAAGCAAGTTCCGTGGCAAGTGTCGAGGCACGTGCTGTGTCAAACACGCTCACGGATACTGTCGTCATCGGCGCTGACACAATCGTTTATTTACCCGAAGAAAAGCTTATTTTGGGCAAGCCTTCGGACAGAGATGACGCAAAAAGAATGCTCAGAATGATGTCCGGCAGATCGCATTCGGTTTACACGGGCGTAACCGTCATTGCAAACGGAATCGCGAAAACCGCCTGTGAAAAAACCGTCGTTACATTCAGGCAACTCTCGGAGGAAGAAATTCTCGATTACGTTTCTACGGGAGAAAGCGACGACAAGGCGGGCGCATACGGCATCCAAGGTCTCGGCGGAATATTCGTTTCCGGCATAGACGGCGACTATTTCAACGTCACAGGTATGCCGAAATCGCTCACCCATCGTCTCTTACTTGAAAGCGGCATTGATATATTAAAGCTAAACAAACAAAAGTAACCGAAAGGAACGCGGAATAAGTCCGCACACTCATTTATGTCAAGAAGTATAGGAATCGACCTCGGTACCGCAAACACTCTCGTTTGCGTAAAGGGAAAAGGAATTGTTCTGCGCGAGCCCTCTGTCGTTGCGATTGAGGCGAGAACCGGCAAAGTCGTTGCCGTCGGCTCAGACGCAAAGCTAATGCTGGGAAGAACCCCCGGTTCAATCACCGCAATGCGTCCGCTCAAGGACGGCGTTATAGCCGAATTTGATGTTGCGGCGGCGATGCTGCATCAATTTTTCAAAAAGGTTTCAGGAAATACAATGCTGACGCGTCCTCGCGTTGTCAT
>CAYWAD010000133.1:1357-2719 GCA_964456045.1 uncultured Lachnospiraceae bacterium | reverse complement strand
ATATGGTATATGGAAAAGCATGAGCTTACCCCGCAATATGTCGCAGCGACGAGCACACTTGCGCTGAATACGGTTAAAGAGTTCTTGAAAGGGAAGGATATATCTTCTCGCTCCATAGTTAAGTTGATGCAGCTCGGCGGAGAATATAACGCGAAAATTGATCGGTTACTTATTGAGAACAATGTAAAGAATAAAGTCTATTGCAATAAGCAGTGCGGCAGAAGCAAGCGGTGTATGGGGTTGCGATTTGATTGGAACCTTGATAAACGCGAATACATACCATCGTGCTACTTGGGTTTTGAAGTCACAAAGGATCAAGACGGAGAGATCGTTGGGGAATACGGTTGTCCTCACCCCAAGAATACGACCGAGCTCGGACTTGCGATAGAAAAATATGGTGCCCATCCACATTTTGAAGTGAAATACATACCCGCAAAGGATGAGACGAAGACGACTTAAGGGATAACTCTAAGGCAAGAGCTTGAATCATTTGAGTTAGTAGTTGTATGTCAGCTAAAGCGAGTTGAATATATTGTTCCGATAAATCGTAAAATATCATTCCGATGCACTTGCTATTATTCCGATAATGTGGTATAATAGATACTGTTGGGAGGGATTGCCTATGTTTATGACAGTAAAACAAGCCGCTGAAAAATGGGGCATTTCGGATAGAAGAATACGTGTGTTATGCGCCGATGGAAAGATACCGGGAGCGTATCAGGAAGGGCGCGGTTGGAAGATCCCGATCGATGCCGAAAAGCCGACGGATGGGAGATTCAGATCAAGAGAGAGCATTCTTGAGCAGATCGACCGCAAAAAAGCGGAACTTGACAGACGCAGACCGCTGACCGAGGGTGAGGTCGAACGACTGAATGAGGAATTTATCGTAGAGTATACCTACAATTCCAATGCGATAGAAGGGAACACCTTGACATTGCGTGAGACCGATCTGGTGCTCCGCGGCTTGACCATTGATCAAAAGCCGCTCAAGGATCATATGGAAGCGGTCGGACACAAGGAAGCCTTTGATTATGTGCGTGAGCTTGTAAAAGACAATGTTCCAATCAGCGAGAGAGTGATCAAGCAGATACATTATCTTGTCCTTGCGGATAAAAGGGATGACCGAGGCGTATACCGCCGAGTTCCCGTGCGCATTATGGGGGCACAGCATGAGCCGGTGCAGCCGTACCTCATCGAACCGAAAATGGAGCAACTGTTACGTGATTTTTCGGAAAGCACCGAGCACATTGTCACAAAGCTTGCCCGTTTCCATATCGAATTTGAGGGCATTCATCCCTTTATTGACGGCAATGGAAGAACGGGTAGATTGCTTGTAAATCTTGAACTGATGAAAGCCGGTTA
>CAYWAD010000133.1:0-1257 GCA_964456045.1 uncultured Lachnospiraceae bacterium | reverse complement strand
TTGATCACTTCAAAAAATCATTCTTGTATTCTTGTTCTCTGAATTTGTATCCTTGACGATTAAGTTCGGCAACCTTGATCGCAACGAGGTTAATATCGGATCTCATTGCCTTGGCTATCTGCTGAACATCAAACCCGCGGTATATGAGTTCGGTTATTTCATCATCCGGTAGCATCAGTTGAGCGGCAAACAAATTGGCTTCGTATTCCAGTCTGTTTTCTCGCATATCAAATAGATTGAATTCTTGAAATCCTCCGAGTTTCACAGCTTCTGTGCGATGCAAGAGATGATGTCCGAGTTCGTGACCGAGAACGATCTCACGGATAACGGGGTGCAAGTCGTCATTTATAAATATGATCGGCTGGCGTTCGATGACCTTGTACGCTCCCTTCTGCTTTTTGAAGGGAGCAGGGAATATTAAGATTCCTATTTCTTTTGCAATGCGCTCGGGATGCCTGCTTTCGTATTTGCGACCGATCAGATTGGCAACGGATACCGCGTCTCTGTTTTGCGACATCAATATCCCCCTTTCTCAATGAAGCGATATGGTGTAGTCATATGAAAAAGAGGATTATTCATCGTTCTCCTTGCGATATTTCTTGGGATTGTACTTTTCTTTGTTGATTTTTTTTAACTTCCCAATAGGCTTGTTGTACCGCCTGCATAAATATGTCCAGATCTTCGTCTGCCATCTCGCCGCCGGAAAAAAGGGCATTGACATCAGCCAAAACACGTTCCGCTCCTTTTTTACTGCGAGATCCGTATTCTGCACCAATGTCCAAAACAAATTCTTCGTTTTCGGTAAGAAGATAATTGACATTTAAGCCGAGAGCATCGGCAATCTTTTGATAAGCTTCTCTCGTTCTCGGACGGTTTTTGCCCGATTCGTAGTTTTGCAGCATACGGTAAGAAACGCCGATGTGTTTTGCAAAATCGGCTTGCGTCATATGGAGCTTGGTTCGCTCGTTCTTTATTTTTTCCGCGAAAGTCATAGTCCCTCCAATAATTTTTCTAAAAACGCAAGTAAATTTCGTTAAACCTATTGACAAACGAAATCGGATTGTGTATAATATAGGCATGGCACGAAATTGACTTGCGTATATTATACACTTAATTTTCGCGTTTGTCAATACATCTTGCGTATTTTGTTTTTGCTTTTTTGAGGTCTTATGGAACGAGTGATATTACATAGTGATATGAACAACTTTTATGCTTCGGTCGAGTGTATGTTGAATCCGGAATTAAAAGCATATCCGA
>CAYWAD010000132.1:0-2794 GCA_964456045.1 uncultured Lachnospiraceae bacterium | reverse complement strand
TCACATTCGGAGCAAGCAATTCAACAATCAAGGCTGAATGGAAAGTTAATAGATATATGGTTACACTCAACCTCAACGATTCAACAGAATCAAATGGTTCAACAGCAGCAACAAGTTCAGTTGGAACAGTTGTATATGTAACATATGGAACAACATATTCAGCAATGTATTTGAATAAAGAAGTGACAGAATCTGAAGCAACATATTCACTTGACAATGTCACAGTGACAAGAGCAGGATATACATTTGCAGGATTCTACACAGCAAAGAATGCTCTCGGAGCAGAAACGATTGAAGGAACAAAAGTAACAAGCTCAACACTATTCAATCAAGCAGATAACGACACAGTATTGTATGCATATTGGACATATAATACAAACACAGCATACAAAGTAGAACACTACTTGGCAAATGTTGGAGTGTATGAAGACCTTTCAGAATCTAACTGCACATTGCAAGAGACAGATATAGAAAATCTTACAGGAACAACAGATTCATCAGTAACGCCTAATACAAAGGAATATGAAGGATTCTCAGCACCAGAGAAACAAACAGTAATAATCTCTGCAGATGGAAAAACAGTTGTAAAATACTTCTATACAAGAAATGAATATACATTCACAATAGAAGGTGGAACTGGAGTGGCAGCAGTAAGTGCAAGCGGAACAGGCTTGAAGAGCACTACACTTGCAGAAGGAGTAACAAGCTCAGTAGCACAATCATATTCAGTTCAATATGGTGCAACAGTAAGTTTGACAGCATCAGCAAAGACTGGCTACACAATGACAGAATTTACTAACTATACAGTAACAGGAGCAGACACTCAAGAGGGAGTTCTTACAGGAACATTTACAATGCCAGCAGGAACAGTTCAAATCACAGCAAATGCAAGAGCAAATAGATATGTAGTTGTATTGAACGTAAATGCAGGCGACGATACAGTAACTTCAGCAAATACAAACGTAAGTGTAACAGAAGGAAAGATCACATTGTATGGAGAATATGATGGAACATATGGAACACTTTACACAGCAGAAGGAACAGCAGTAACACTTGAAAGCTTAGGCCTTACAAGAGAAGGACATACATTTGCAGGTTGGTATACAACAGCATTAGAAGCAGATGCAAATACAAAAGGTTCGGTAGAGATAACAAGTGACAAAAAATACAACGAGACAACAGAAACAACAATCTATGCATACTGGACAATAAATGAATATACATTGACAGTAAAATATGTATATGGAGAAAAGAGCAACAAAGTTGGAGAAACAGCATATGGAGATGTAACAAGAACAGATGTTAAGTTTAGAGAATCAGTAACAGTAGAATCACAAAAACTTAATGGATACACTGCAGACAATCCAACGGTTACAATAACGTCAATGCCAGCAGAAGATCAAACAGTTACAGTAACATACGAACTTGATCCATATACAATCACATATGATGCAAACGACGGAGTTGCAGTAGACAAAGCAGAATATACAGTTGAACAAACAATCACACTTGCAACAACAACAAGAGAAGGATATACATTCGCAGGTTGGACAGTTGTTGAAACATCAGGAAGCTGGACAGCAGGAAACACAGTTAATGGCACAGTAGCGGTTGGACAATATGGAAATGTAACATTGAAAGCCGTATGGAACAATGGAACATCAACAGGATACAAGATCAAAATCAATAAAGAAGATTTGACTGGTAAAGATGTAGAAACTATAGTTGAAAGAGTAGATGGAACAACAAACGAAGCTGTGACAATTAGTAAAAGCGGAACAGGAGTAACAATCAATGGAGTTACATACTCTTTCGATGGCTTCGAATATGACTCAGACAAGACAGAGTCAAACAATACAAATACAAGTGACTTCACAGTTCAAGCAGATGGTTCACTTGAAATCAGGGTATACTTCACAAGAAATGAATACACAATGACGATAGACAAACAAGCTGGAATCACAAGTGTAAAAGTAAATGGAACAGAATATACAGAAGAATTGACATTCAAGTATCAAGCAGAAATTAAACTTGAAGTGGCAGTATCAGAAGGATACACATGGAACAACTACACAGTTGTAGGAACAGAACCAACAGGATTTGACAAGACAAAGACAAGTCAAACTGTAACAATGGGACTTGGAAATGTAACTCTTACAGCACAAGCTAATATCAATTCATATACCCTTACAATCGATGCAAATGGTGGAGAATATGCAGAAGAAACAACAGTAACACAGAACTATGGAACAACATATGCAGTTCAAACACCAACAAGAACAGGATATTCATTCACAGGTTGGAACACAGAATCAATCGGAAGTGGAACATTGAGTGGATCAACATTCACATTCGGAGCAAGCAATTCAACAATCAAGGCTGAATGGAAAGTTAATAGATACATGGTTGTTGTAAACATGAACGACTCAAGATTCAGCAGTGAACCTTCTGAAGCAACTGTTAAACTTAAGACTTCTGAAGAGAATGATTTGACAGTAGAAGATGGACTTGTAACACTCTTTGTTGAATATTTGGGGACATATTCAAAACTCTATACAACAGAAGATGGAACAGATTTTGTAAATTTTGCAGACTTCACAGATAAAACTATGTTGAGAGATGGTTATACATTTGCTAAATTCTCATCTTCAGCTGAAGGAAATGATGAAATAGTTGCTACTAATAAATGTTTAACAACAGAAACAACAACAATTTATGCAATTTGGACGGCAAAAACATATACATTAACAATTGGAAAGAATTTTGATAAAGTAGTTGTTGATGTTGAAGGTGC
>CAYWAD010000131.1:0-2796 GCA_964456045.1 uncultured Lachnospiraceae bacterium | reverse complement strand
AAAATGAAGCTTAACCTGAATCGCGATTTGAAAATCAAATATTCCGCCGTTATTCCGCTTGAGGCTTGCAAAATAACAAAGCCGGAGCTTCTTTCGCGTCACGGGATTACCGCCGACGGTTCGGTGCTTATATTTTTGCTTCCGTACCTGACAAAAGAGTCCGAGGGGGGCAATCTGTCGGCTTATGCTGCTCCGAGGGATTACCATAAGGTGTTTGCCGAACTGACGGAGGGAGTTTTGTCCTTTTTGAGGACGCAAATGCCGAACGAAACCTTCGTCGCATATGCGGATCACAGTCCCATATCCGAAAAGTCAGCCGCCGCTGAAGCCGGACTCGGTAGAATCGGCTTCAATTCATTGCTGATCAATGATGAATACGCATCGTTTGTCTTTATCGGTGGCATATATTCGTCAATTACCGCACGAGATTGGAGCGAGCTGGTCGAGGAGATTGCCGTTTACGCGAGCGCGGACGAGACGCCGGGTGCAAAAAGATGCGACGGTTGCGGAGCTTGCGTTCGCGCGTGCCCGTCCGGAGCGTTGACCGAAAGCGGAGTTGACGTATCTCGTTGCCTTTCCGCGCTTTCGCAGAAAAAACGCCTGACCGATGATGAAAAAGCGCTGCTTTCGCGCTCTCCTTATGTTTGGGGATGCGATATTTGTCAGCTTGCCTGCCCCGTTTTTGTAAATGCAAAAAAAACGGGCACGGTATATACACCTATAACACAATTTCAAAACGAGGTAATAGCAAATATGGATGAAAAAACGCTTGAAAAGCTTGTTTCCGAAGGAGAATTTAATGATCGCGCATATTCTTGGAGAGGTCGCGATGTTGTTGCACGCAATCTCGATTTGCACGGTATAAGCGAAAGAGCCGGAGCGATCATCGAAACCGTTATCGCAGCCGGAAGCGATCTTACGAAGATCGAATTTGTAACTGACGGAATACTCGTCAAGGACGGTGACGACAATTTCGCAACCGAATATGACGTAAAAACACAGCATAGACTTATAAACGAGCTGTCCGCGATCGTTCCGGACGCGCATTTTCTTGCGGAGGAGGAATCGGGCGACGAAACCGAAAACGCAGTTGCGGACGGACTTTTCTTTGTTATCGACCCCATCGACGGAACGACGAACTTCATGCATGACGTTAAGCATTCAGCGGTGTCCGTCGCGCTTATAGAAAACGGAAAGACCGTTTTCGGCTGCGTATATAACCCCTATCTTGATGAATGCTTTTATGCCGAAGCAGGTGTCGGTGCGTATATGTGTGTTAACGGAAAAACAAAAAAACTTCACGTTTCCGAGCGCGGACTTTCGGATTCGCTTGTTGCGTTCGGAACAACACCGTATGAAAAAAATCACGCAAAATCAACGTTTGACCGCGTTTGCAGGCTGTTTTCGCATTGCAGAGACGTCAGACGCGAGGGCTCCGCGGCGCTCGACATGTGCTATGTCGCCGCAGGCAGATACGACGTTTACTTCGAGCTTGCGCTTTCGCCGTGGGATTTTGCCGCGTCCGCGCTGATACTCGCCGAGGCAGGCGGGGTTTTGACGGATCTTGACGGAAATGTCATAGACGTTCCGAAGAAAACGTCCGTGCTTGCATCAAACGTCGCCGCGCACGAAAAAGCGGCGGAGATACTTGCCGAATAATTAATGAAAGGAGCAACCTATGAGAGTTGTATTTGCACCTGATGTAAAAACGGGATTTTCATATTTGTCCGGGCTTGTTTCGGAGTCTGTAAGCGCAAAACGACGCTCGTGGGTGCTTGTCCCGGACGGAATGGTGCTTACCGCGGAGCGCGAGCTTTCGCAGTCAACGCCGCCGTCGTCGGGACTTTACTGCGATACCGTAAGCTTTCGCAGACTTGCGAATAACATTTTTCGCCGTTTCGGCGGACTGAAATACAATTACGCCGACGCTTCCGCGGAAGCACTGTTAATGTGGCGCGCGATCTCGCTTTGCAGAGATTCGCTTATCGTGTACGGGGATTCCGTGTCGGATCCGTCTGCGGTGCCGACGGTGCAAAGAGCGATTACGGAGCTGAAGCAGAGCATGGTGTCGCCGGAGGCGTTCATGAAGGCGGCGATAAAGTTGAAATCTTCCGATGAGAGCGTATCTGTTGCCGATAAATGCATTGATATTGCAAACATTTATGCCGTTTACGAGGAGCTGCTTTCCGAAAGCTACGATGATAGGTTGAAAGATCTTGCGTTTGCGGCAAAAAAGCTCGAAGAAAACAACTATTTTGAGGGCGGAGAACTGTATTTGTTTGCGTTTTCCAGCTTCACGGCACAGCAGTACGAGCTTTTGCGCCGTGCCGCGGCACAAGTCTCGGAGATATACGTTATTTTTACTTGCCCGTGCGAATATGACAGAAACGCGCTCGAATTTGACGGCATTCGCGACACGGTTAAGCGG
This sequence comes from uncultured Lachnospiraceae bacterium, assembly GCA_964456045.1. GTDB lineage: Bacteria > Bacillota > Clostridia > Oscillospirales > CAG-272 > DTU064. The sequence continues at coordinate 368 of CAYWAD010000131.1, read as the reverse complement.
CTTCGCAAAATCGCGGAGCTTTCGAAAATTCAATTTGACACGGAGACGCTCCCATCGGTTCGCGAGGACGTGCCGTATCAGCTTGCGTCCGGGCTTTGGGGCAAACTTTCGCCGATATCCGATGAAATTCCGCAGGGAATCGAGCTTGTTGAATGCGAATCCGAGCGCAGGGAAGCGGAATATGCCGCGGCAGCGGTCGCGAGGGCGGTCAGAAGCGGACTTCGCTACCGCGATATTGCGATAATTACCGGTTCCGTTGAAGCATACGACGGAATCCTTGACCGTGCGCTTGACGAATACTCGATTCCGTATCATATGTCGCGCAGAGTCAAGCTTGAAACAATGCCGCAGATCGCGGCGCTTTTGTC
>CAYWAD010000130.1:0-2850 GCA_964456045.1 uncultured Lachnospiraceae bacterium | reverse complement strand
CTTGAATTTGTTCGCGAAATCGACGGTATCTCCGCATACAACGGCTCGATAGACTCCTCTCCGTCTCGCACGGCAGCTGCGCTCTCTGCCCTCTCGGAAAAGCGAATCTCGCTTATATGCGGCGGATATGACAAACACATCCCGATGAAGCCGCTTGCGGACGCGATCGCAGCGCACGGCGGCGTTCTGTCCGTAACGTTGACGGGCGACATTGCCCCCATCATCGAGGCTGCGCTCTGCGAACTCGATTGCGCGCCCGAACACAAGATCGTCTGCGACTTTGACGACGCGGTAAAGCACGCGTACGAACGCGCAAAGGCGCTCGGCGCGGACACAATTCTGCTCTCACCTGCGGCGGCAAGTTTTGACCGTTTCCGCAACTTTGAGGAGCGTGGGGAGTACTTCAAAAAAATCATCCTTGATCTTTGATACAAAAAATCCAAATTACACTTGCACTGTTCACTATTATGTTGTATAATTATGACAACAAAATTTTACACTCCGAAAGGACTCCGCTATGAACGTCTCCTACGGTCTTAATTCCGAATCAAAAACAACACGACTTTTCAAAACCGCGCTGTGGTTTATCGGATTTTACATGATAAAACTGCTCGCTAATAATGCTGTCGGCTTCCTGCTCGGAAGCGAATACGTTATTGCAACTCGTCAGTCAGACGTACCAAAGGTGTCCTCCACCGTGTCCGCACTCTGCGGCGACGCGCCTTTCTTCGGCTTTTTGCTGAACATAGGAAACTTTGCAATGCAGTTTCTTTATCCCGCGGCAATGGCATTCATGCTTCTGTGGCTCGGTTGGAAAATAGCTTCATGGCTTCCCGTCGCCGGATACATGGCTGCCGCAGCAGTTTATTATACAGTCGGAGTTCAGTCTATCGAGGGAAACACAAAGGGGCTTAACGGATTGCCGCTTTACGTACTGATTCCCTTCATCGGTATCGTTGTTTCTGTTGTAATTCAACTTATTTTCAACAAAATCAAGCACGGAAATTGGCTTCATTCTTACGTTGAACCCTGCTTCGATCCGAAAAAATACGCCGAACTCAAGGAAGACTCGGAAAAATTCGAAGAATAAGCAAGAATCACATCAAAAAATCGCTCAGAAAGAGCGATTTTTTTTGTTTTTTTATTTATTTGCGTAAAAGGTTGTGATATAATAATACGTTGTAAAAATAAGTTAATAAATCAAATCAGCCGCAAGGCGGCACGGAGGCTAAACTTGGTACGTACAGACCTTAGAAATATTGCAATCATCGCACACGTTGACCACGGCAAGACCACTCTCGTTGACGAGATGCTCAAGCAGTGCGGTGAATATCACGAGAAACAGCAGGTAACGGAACGCGTCATGGATTCGGGTGACCTCGAACGTGAGCGCGGTATCACAATCCTCGCTAAGAACACATCCGTAATTTACGGTGATACAAAAATCAACATTATCGACACTCCCGGTCACGCCGACTTCGGTGGTGAGGTCGAACGAATACTCAAAATGGTAAACGGCGTTATCCTGCTCGTTGACGCCGCAGAAGGTCCCATGCCGCAGACTCGCTTCGTTCTCGGACGTGCGATGGAGCTCGGTCACAAGGTAATTGTTGTTATCAACAAGATTGACCGTCCCGATGCAAGAATCGAAGAAGTCGAGGAAGAAGTCCTTGAGCTTCTTCTTGACCTTAACGCAACTACAGAACAGTTTGAATCGCCCATGATATTCTGCTCCGGCAGAGCAGGTACCGCTTCGCTCTCGCCTTACGAAGCAGGCGTTGACCTCAAGCCACTTTTCGACACGATCGTTGACTATATGCCCGCGCCCGAAGGAGACGAGGAAGGTCCGCTTCAGATGCTCATCTCCAACATCGACTATAACGAATACGTCGGCAGAATCGGTATCGGCAGAATCGAACGCGGCTCCATTAAAGTCGGTCAGACCGTGTCTGTTGTAAACTACCACACACCGGACGCGCCTTCAAAGAAAACAAATGTCGTTTCGCTCTATCAGTTTGACGGACTTTCAAAAGTTTCCGTTGATTCGGCGAAAGTCGGTGATATCGTTTGCTTCTCCGGTGCGGCAGATATCACGATCGGTGACACATTGACAGATCCCGCTTGCCCCGAACCGCTTGAATTCGTTAAAATCAGTGAACCCACGATCGAAATGACGTTCTCCGTTAACGACAGCCCGTTCGCAGGCCGCGAGGGCAAGTTCGTCACATCGCGTCAGCTTCGCGCGCGTCTTTACAAAGAGATGCTCCGCGACGTTTCTCTGCGCGTTACGGACGGTGACACAACCGACAGCTTCTCTGTTGCCGGCAGAGGCGAGATGCACCTCTCCATCCTTATCGAAACAATGAGACGCGAAGGCTACGAGCTCTGCTGCTCGATGCCTCACGTTCTTTTCCATTACGTTGACGGCGAACGCTATGAGCCGATGGAGCGCGTTTCAATTGACGTTCCCGAAGCTTCCGTCGGCGTTGTTATAGAAAAGCTCGGCGCAAGAAAGGGCGAACTGCTTGAAATGAATCTCGTAGGTTCGAGAATGAAGATCGAATATTCGATCCCCTCTCGTTGCCTTTTCGGTTACAGAAGCGAATTCCTCACAGACACCTGCGGCGAGGGCGTTATCAACACGCTTTTCGACGGTTATCAGCCCTATAAGGGCGACATAACGCTTCGCTTTACCGGCTCGCTTGTCGCGTCCGAGACAGGCGAAGCAACCTCCTACGGTCTTTTCCACACTCAGGACAGAGGCGCACTCTTTATCGGTGCCGGCACCGAGGTTTACGAGGGAATGCTTGTCGGTGAATGCCCCAAACTTGAAAATATCGCCGTAAACGT
>CAYWAD010000129.1:0-2885 GCA_964456045.1 uncultured Lachnospiraceae bacterium | reverse complement strand
AGCGTTTCGCCGCCATAACATCCGTCAAAAGCTGATCTCCCAAAAGAACCGTTTCTTTTTTTTCGGTTCCAAGCGCGGCGAGTGCAAGCTTTAGTCCGCACGTCATGGGTTTACCGCTTTTGGCAAACGCGGGAATATTTATCGGAGCGGCGAAGCGCTCTACCCTTTCGCAGTCGTTATTCGAGACAAACGCAAGTTTAACTTCTGCCTCCGCCAGCGCCTCCACCCAAGCTTTGACCTCCGGCGTAGGTTCCGCATCATCGTAGGTAACAAGGGTATTATCAATATCGGAAATGATGGCGGTGATTCCGTTTTTTTTGCAAAAATCCGGAGTTACCTCGCTGTATGTCCCGAAAATGAAGTCGGGACGCAAATATTTATCGGGAAACGGCATACTGCTACCTTTACACTTTTTATTACATTTTATTATAACAAACATTTTCCCTTATGTCAATCAAAACAACACTTGACAAGCGCGAAATTTAATGATAAACTCATGATTGATTGATTTTCGCGGGTGTGGCGGAATTGGCAGACGCGCCGGACTTAGGATCCGGTGGATTTTCCGTGCAGGTTCAAGTCCTGTCACCCGCATAATTATAAGAAAAAGCACCCGTGTGGGTGCTTTTTTTATATCGGAGCAAGGAAAGCGAAGGCTTCCGTATTTCGTAATATCCAAAAGGCAACGGCAAACGCAAAGACGATGAAAATCACGACTGTTTCGATTTTGTCGGGATCGGTCTGCCCTGTTTTTATATAGATTGCAGCGCGTCTTGATCCGAACACGAGAAATACCGGAATCAGGCACATCAAAAGGAGATTGTACTGCACGGCGGATTTTATATCACCCGACAATAGCGCCATACACATTCTTGTCACGCCGCAGCCGGGGCAATACTTCCCTGTTATCGCTTTTATCGGGCAAGGAAGCCCTTGACCGACGATTTTTATTATGATATAGTACGCTATGCCGAGCGCCAAAACCGAGGCTATTTTGATAAGAAGCCTTTTTGCACGCGCCTTTTCTTCCGAATTCATAGAATTTCCTCTTTAAGAGAAACGGTACGGATAAACCGTACCGTTTTTTGATTATTCGTCAAAATGAGTATTGCTTGCAATCCACTTATAAAGTCTGGGAGTTACCCAAAAGCTGTAAATACCGCAAGTGATAACAATCAAAATGAGCCATTTGATCCAAGTTATAAACAAATCTCCGCCTGTACCGGTAAATTTAAGTCTCTTACCGTCAACAAGTACGTGACTGATAACAAACTTATAGATATAGCAAATTGCCCACGGAGTTGCGATACCGCAAGTAAATATCATTATAAGGCTTGCTATGATAGAGTTTACGATAGTGTCGAGAACGCCGCCGTCCCAATCCGAAATACGAGGTGGATTTACAGGCTGCTGAGGCGCATTCACGCTGATCTGTTCCGAGCCGCACGAAGGGCAGAACTGAATGTTGTCTTCAACTTGGTTTCCGCAATTGCTGCAAAAATGCATAGATGATTCTCCTTAAAATGCAAATTTATTTATCTAAATAATACTACATTCGTTCGCAAAAGTCAACACAAATCGAAATATTTCGGCAACATTTTCGGCACAAAAGAAAAAGCACCACCGAAGGGGTGCTTTTTCAATATCAGCTTATGGTTGGAGGATAAAGCTGTACAATTTCGATATAAATTCTGCGCTAAGCGCCATTATCGCAGATTTACTGATGATTACATCCGCTGCATGAGGAACAACAGCCCGAACAGCCGGAGGATGCGTTTTTATTTGATGAACAGGAGTTTGCGTCCGGGCAGCCGATGCACTTTTTTCCGCTCTTTTTCGCTTTGATAATATATGCGAAGGCGCTGCCGACAATCAGAATGATAACGGCAATAATTACATAATCAACTGTTCCCATAAAGATCTCCTTTTTTCAAATCAGTTTGCGGAGCTGAGTGCGTACTCGTCTGCAAGTTCTTTATTTTTCTTAACGATAAGCACGGTAAGAACCGCCGCGATCGCAAGGACTATAGCCCAACCGAGGATAGGCATCCAAACAGAACCGAAGCTTCCGCCTGTGAAGATCGTTCCGAAGAAGAACGTAAGGAAGCCGACTGTGTAACCAACAGCGAACTGCAAGCCGATGCCCGCCCAGAGCCACTTTTTGCTCTTGATTTCAGAACTCATAGCACCGAGTGCTGCGAAGCAAGGGGGGGTAAAGAGGTTGAACATAAGGAAAGCGAGAGCTGCCACGGAAGTGATACCGATTGCGGAAGCTGCAATTGTAGCATTTGCACCTTCTGCAATCTCGACGAGGTCCTCATCGAGGATGGATTCAAATGCAAAGCATGTTGCGAGAGTGCCGACAACACACTCTTTTGCAACGAAGCCCGTAAAAGCTGCTGCTGCAAGCTGCCACATAACGCAACCAACGATAGGAGCGATGATGTAAGCAACGGGAGTTGCGATACCTGCAAGGATGGATTCGGCGGGATCTTCAACCATTTGGAAGCTCCAGTTGAAGCTCTGCATCATGTATATTGCAAAATTGCAAACAAGGATAACGGTACCGGCTTTAACTATGTAAGCCCATCCGCGCTGGAGCATGGACATACAAGCTCTGCCGAGTGAAGGAAGCTTATATTCGGGAAGTTCGATAATGAAGAAAGATTTTCTTGCTTTATAGCCTGTGAGCTTATTGACAAGAAGTGCGCAAAGGAGGATCAAAACGATACCTGCGAAATACATAAGAGTTCCGATCCAGCTCTTTCCGGGGAAGAATGCGCCGACAAAGAGCGAGATAACGGGCAGCTTAGCGCCGCAAGGCATAAAGGGAGTGAGCATTGCTGTTGCGCGTCTTTCTCTTTCGTTTCTGATCGTACGGCAAG
>CAYWAD010000128.1:0-2929 GCA_964456045.1 uncultured Lachnospiraceae bacterium | reverse complement strand
ATCCGGCGGTTATGGCGCTTTCGGTGCCGATAACGGCAAACGACGCCAATCCAAGTGCATCGAAAATATTGTTAACAACGTCGATTCGCGCGCGAAGATGCGTGTATTTTTCGCGAAGCACGTACGCAAACGCAAAAACGAGCGCTGACGCGATCGCGGCGATCAGCATCGCGTACAGATTAACAAACGCCTTCGGCGGCACCGCGCCGAGCATTATGTCTCGTATTACTCCGCCGCCCACCGCCGTTATGCAGCCGATGAACACGACTCCGAAAAAGTCCAGTCCGCGGTCAATGGCGACGAGCGTACCCGAAACGGAAAACGCCACCGTTCCGATCACCTCTGTGATAAATATTATAAGTTCCGCAATTTCCATATGCACTCCGCATTGTTTGAGAATATCGACATTGTATCACGGTGCAAAATTTATGTCAAGGTCATATCAAACCGCTTTTCGCAAACTAAAACCGGGATTCTTTGACAAAACAGACTTTTTTGCTTTAGTTACACATCAACATCTCCGTCGGTACAGTGGACAGTGACATTCCAAGCCAAATCACCTGCTTTTCTTATAAGTACAATCAATTGCGTTTTTGTGCCATCAAACGTGATATTTTCCAAAGAGTCGCACATACCGAACATTTCACCATACCCAAAACTTGTTACACTGCCGGGAATGGTTACGCTTGTCAGACTTGCGCAACTGTAGAACGCATAACATCCAATGTATGTAACGCCGTCCGGTATACTGATGCTTGTCAAACTTGTGCACCCCCAGAACGCACTATCTCCAATACTTGTAACACCATCCGGGATACTGATACTTGTAAGGTTATAGCAATTTTCGAATGCATAATTTCCAATGTATGTAACGCTGTCCGGGATACTGATACTTGTCGGATTTCCGCAACCTTTGAACGCTTCGTCTGCAATGCTTGTTACAGGTAAGGCATTTTTTGTTGCAGGGATAATAATATCCGTTTCGTTACAGGTGCCAATTCCGGTAACACTGTAGCTTTCGTTGTCATCATTAAGAGTAAATTCCAAGCATTCCTCAAATATATTTTTGTCTGCTATATTTATGTCTGTCGGATATTCTGAATCTATCATTAATATTCTAATTGATTTTGCTAGGTCGTATAGTAGATATAGTTCTTCTTCGCTAGCATTTTCTATAGTTTCTCTTGTGATTTCAAATGAAGAATAACCGATAGAGTCCAAGTATTTGTATTTGGCTTGAATTGAACCTTGCTCACCATCAATATTATTCTTAATATACTCATCGGTAATTGTAATTTTATTTGAAGACATCATGTTTGCTACTGGTTCAAATTGATCTTTGTACATACCAATAGGGGCTAGATTGTTAGACACTTCTCCATATGTGAAACTATCGGTCACAATGTATGCGTGATATACATCTTCAAATATAGGCTTATCTTTATCATCTGTTAGATAATCGATCATATTGATAAATTTGCGGGTTGAAATTCCATAAAAAGGGAATAGGGTGTCTTCGCCTTGTTCGTTGTCGTAAGATTCTGGAGAGATGGATTTAAATTGGCAAGAAAAGTCTAACTCCTCCATTAATTCATCAATGTCGTCAGGACAATATTTCTGCCAGGTGGTGGTATGGCTTTGCATAAGGATGTCCCATGCCAGATTATCGAACTCCGCAAGTACATCCTCTGCAGTGATTCCAGTTTCTACAATTTCTTCCTCTGTTCTAGTGGTTGGCTTTACATATTCTTCTACTGAGGTTTCGTCTGGATTAAAAATATGCTTTATCTCTTCACATCCGCTCATTGTGGTGGCAGATAGGGTGGTTAGTCCTGCTAGTGCTAGGGCGGCAGCCGATTTCTTTATCTTTTTGCCGTATTTTTTGCTTATATATCGGAAAATGTTGCCGTACATTTTTGTCATGTCCTTTCTTTAATAAAACAAAATGAGGGTGTCTTTAATTTTATTGTACTATAAAGTATAAAAAATTTCAACAAATATTTGCATCGTTTTTCTCCGCTCCTTGCCCGGTCGGTAAAAACAGTCACCCCGGACAGTTTTTTCGAAATCCGGACGGCTTTCTCCCTCTTTGTTCTAATCCCCCACAGCTAAATTGTCAAAAACAAAAAAGCACCGAAATTCGGTGCTTTTTTACTGGGGAATAGGGATTCGAACCCCAACAAACAGAGTCAGAGTCTGTCGTGCTGCCGTTACACAATTCCCCAATATTCTTTTGAAGCGAGATTTATTATATCACTGCTCGCTCCGTTTGTCAACGGAATTTTTCAAAAAAATCAAGTTTTTTTCGAAAAATTTCATCGGAGGGCGCGAAAATCTCATTTTGAGCTTTCGCATCCTCCGATTTTGACCTGTCATTGCGTGCGTTTGAGCTTCGCAAATGACGCCATAAGCTTCTTCGTTCCGACATTATCGAAAATTATCTCATACATAATGTCTCCGCCCATGTTTTTCGCGGAAATAATTTCACCTCGGCCGAACGTGCGATGCATAACGGCGTCTCCGGGCGCAAACATCTCCGTCGTCTTTGGCGGCTTCGGCGTCATGTCCGTCGGGCGTGCGCTGACCGCCCTGTAATCGGGCTTTTTCTGCTCAGTGAAGTCCCAAGAACGCTGTTTTTGCTGCTTTTGCGCGTAATTTACGGAACCTGTATCAAGAAGCTCGGTCGGGATCTCGTCCACAAAGCGCGACTGCGGATTATACCTTGTCTGCCCGTAGAGCATCCGCTGATGCGCGCGCGTTATAATGAGCTTTTTCTTTGCTCTCGTGATCGCGACGTAGGCAAGTCTGCGTTCCTCCTCAAGCTCTTTATCGTCGTTTGCGGACTGCATTCCGGGGAATATTCCCTCCTCCATGCCGGGCAAGAACACAACGGGGAATTCAAGTCCTTTCGAGCCGTGCACCGTCATCA
>CAYWAD010000127.1:0-2970 GCA_964456045.1 uncultured Lachnospiraceae bacterium | reverse complement strand
ATGACGGCGACAGCATGCTTGGACGCTTGGAGGCTATGTCCTTGATTGCAAAAGACATCCGGCTGTTGCTTGACGGAACGGAATAGTGCTGGGGGGCGTGCCTTGTCTCTGTTTTGAAACACGATCAGCCATAACAACGTGCATACAATTTGGCACGTAAGTATTAATCTCTCTAAAGTTGTGCCCGACACGAATCAGGGTATTATTCAAATGATTAAGAAAGTCTTCGTAGCAGGTGCACTGGTGGCATCTTTAGCAGCCATGGACATCAAGGCAAATACTTTTGCTGCTCCGTTCAGTGTGTGTATGGCTCCTGCCCCTAATGATGGCACTTACACCAAAACGAGCTACTCGGTGTCTATATACACCGAAAGTGGCCATCCTGTAGGTGTGTACGCGGTTTATCTCCATCATGGAAAGCACTACATTAATTTCCGCAGCACCTGGATTTGCATTCAGGGCAAAAGCCGGTTCGGTTATAGTGGGAATTGGTATGTAATCAAGTGATGATTTGGACATATGAGTAAAATCGGCATTCTCGACGGGCTAGTCAATGATGTCATAGCTCTATTTCTTTCTGTCCTCCCTCCCGTTCTTCCATTTTTCCTTAGCGCGTATTTTGAAGATAGCTCCTCAGTGCTGGCGTTTTTTGCATTACTACTAGTAACCACATTATGTGGATCATTTGGATCTGCCATTATTATACGGGTAATTGCAAAACATAAGTTGTCGGTTCTGTTGCTGTCTTCCTTGGCGATTTTATCCATGGTGGTAGTCCCTTTTATATCTGATGGAGATTTTTGGGGGAATTTAAGCGAAGTTTTAAGACCAGATTATGCGCCTAACGGATGTTTTTATGGCATCTTAATAACTGGCCTGCTGGAATTAGCTGTTTTTGTCCTTGCTATAGTAGACATTCTGAAGAGATAGGTGTTGACAAAACGAGATTGCGACTCTGGTATTGAACTACCTGCTGTGTTAATTTGCGTAGGTGGCTGCCCGGTTGCTGGCGAGAAGGTCTGAACAGCATTTCCTGTTAAGTTTCACTATTGTCCGGAGAATTTTTCTCCGGACAATAGTGACTGTGATTTAGAAATGACAAAATAAGGGTTAGTTTACTCCACACGAGGGCATTCTTCAAGCGACTGATTGAACGAGGCAGGAGAGGGAAAGAAACAGAAGAAACGGCTCTGATGAGAGTGGGGAGGTGGGATGTCACTCCTGAATGGATTGACACCCTCAAGGAGAACGAAATTTTCGTCTTCGGCTGTCTCGTTAATTTCATCCCACTTCACGCCAGTCGAGTTTTTTGATTAAGTTTGTGAAACATTCTGGACGGATTGTCTTATGAAGAGTTTTGAGAAATATATACTTGACCTTTGCAGGAAACGGGAGGGGACGGAAGTCGAATTCAAGTCAGCCGCTGGTGGTTTCCCGGGCAGTTTCTGGGAGACTTATTCCTCTTTCGCCAACACTCGGGGCGGAGTGATTGTCCTTGGAGTGAAGGAGAAGTGTCATCGGTTCATTCCTGATGGATTGACCGATGAGCAGGTAGGGCAATACAAGAAAGTTTTCTGGGATTGCGTCAACAACAAGGGGAAGGTCAGCCAATGCCTGACCGCCGAGGGTGATATGATGGTGGGGGAATATGAGGGCAAGAAAGTTCTTGTCGTTTCCGTCCCCCGTGCGCCATTCGATGCCCGGCCTGTGTACATCAACGGCAATCCAAGCATGGCTTTCAAGCGTAACCATGAGGGCGATTACCTTTGCACCAAGGAGGAAATCAGCCGGATGTTCGCTGATGCGATGGTCCTTTCCCATCCTCAGGACAGCCGTATTCTGAAGAACTACGACCTTGAGCGTGATTTTGACCAGACGACTATACGGCAATACCGGCAGCTCTTCCAGCTGCGGCACGAAGGTCATGCGTGGAATGACTTGGATGACCTTGATTTCATGCAAAGGCTCGGAGGGTACAGAATCGACCGTGAGACAGGCGAGAGTGGATTTACGCTTGCCGGAGTCCTGATGTTCGGGAAAGAGCTCGCAATTATGGATGCCATGCCGCGTTATTTCGTTGACTTTCGGGAGAAGCTCAGCAGCGACCCTAATGTGCGCTGGACTGACAGGGTCTATCCTGACGGGATGTGGGTGCCTAACCTGTACCAGTTTTACCGGCGGGTGATGCCTAAACTGTTCCTGACTCTCCCGACTCCATTCCAGATGGAAGGCGTGGTCCGATAGGATGAGACTGCCGCCCATAAGGCTGTACGCGAAGCCCTCGTGAACTGCATTGTTCATGCTTCGACCCAGCTCTACGAAGGCCCCGTGATAGAACGCTATCCGGACAGGCTGTTTTTCTCCAATCCAGGGACAATGCTTGTCAGTGTAGAGGACTTCTTCAAGGGCGGCCACAGCATTTGCCGCAACTCCTCCCTGCACAAGATGTTCGAGATGATAGGTGGCGGCGAACGGGCGGGCAGCGGCGCGGACACCATAAGAAAGGGCTGGGCTGACAACCACTGGCCGGAACCGGAGATTCGCGAACATTTCGGTCGGAATGATGATCGGGTGGAGCTGACATTGAGAATCGGAGCCAATTCGCCTTTTGCTCCTAATGAACAGGAGGATGGTGCAGAGACTAGGGGAAAAACTAGGGGAAAAACTAGGGAGAAGATTTTGGATATGATGCGCAAGAATCCTGAAATTACTATCCCTGAAATGGCTGCGGAGGCGGGGACAAGCGAAAAAGGGATAGAATGGCATATCGCTCGGATGAGGGGTAAGGAGATAGAACGGGTGGGGCCGTCAAACGGCGGCCGTTGGATAGTAAAGGAGTAATCTTTCACCCCTGAATGGATTGACACCCTCAAGGAGAACGAAATTTTCGTCTTCAGCGGTCGCAGGGTGTTTACTTCACTTTCCAATGCCCGCCCTTGGCTGGGCCTATGCGTTCGATGACGCCGTCGG
>CAYWAD010000126.1:0-3072 GCA_964456045.1 uncultured Lachnospiraceae bacterium | reverse complement strand
CAAATAAAGGAAAAATCAAAGGAGAATAAGAGAAAATGAAATTAGGTATCGTAGGTTTGCCGAATGTGGGCAAAAGTACACTTTTTAACGCTTTAACATCTGCCGGAGCCGAGTCCGCAAACTACCCGTTCTGTACAATAGAGCCGAACGTCGGAGTCGTTGCCGTTCCCGATTCAAGACTTGACTGGCTCAGAGAGCTTTACAATCCCACGCTTTTTACTCCGGCTGTTATCGAATTTGTCGATATTGCAGGTCTTGTTCGCGGTGCTTCTCGCGGAGAGGGGCTCGGCAACAAGTTCCTTTCTCACATTCGCGAATGCGACGCGATAATTCATGTTGTGAGATGCTTTGACAACGACGACATCATTCACGTTGACGGTTCCGTCGATCCGATTCGCGACCTTGAAACGATCAATCTTGAGCTGATTTTTGCGGACATTGAGACTCTTGAACACAAGATCGACAGGACGAAAAAGCTTATGAAGGGCGACAAGTCCCTTGCTGTTGCGGTTGAATTTTTCGAAAGAGCGCTTCAACATCTTTCGGACGGAAAAACAATGCGTTCGATGGAAATGACGGATGATGAAAAGGCGTTCATATCCGAGGTTTCGCTGCTTACCGTCAAGCCGGTCATATACGCCGCAAACATTGACGAAGCTTCCGTTAGCGGCGATTACGAAAAAAACCCCGGATACATTGCGCTTTCAAATTACGCAAGCACCGAAGGCTCTGAAATCATTCCCGTCTGCGCCGAGATAGAAGCCGAAATCGCAGGTCTCGACAAAGAGGACAGAGAGATGTTCCTTGAAGACTTGGGCATAACGGAAAGCGGTCTTGACCGTCTGATCAAAAAGAGCTATTCCCTGCTCGGTCTTATCAGTTATCTCACGGCAGGTCCCAAGGAGGTTCGCGCATGGACGATCAAAAAAGGCACAAAAGCGCCTGCCGCGGCAGGAAAAATTCACTCTGACTTTGAACGCGGATTTATCCGTGCGGAGATTGTTTCATTTGACGCGCTCAAAGAATGCGGCTCGATGACGGTCGCAAAGGAACGCGGCCTTGTCCGCAGCGAAGGCAAGGAATACGTCGTTGCAGACGGCGACGTTGTTTTATTTAGATTCAACGTATAATTTCACATGCAAAAACAGTCCGAAAATGTTCGGACTGTTTTTTTATTTGAATATGCGAGCCGCAAGCTCGTCGGTGACGGATTTTACTTTATCAAAGTCCATAGCCGTACCGTAGATTCGTTCGGTTTCGGCGTGAAAGTGTCCGGCTTCTTCAAGCGACACGAGAGCTTCGCTTAGCAACGCGGATTTGATTTTTGCGCTCATTCGTTCCTTTGTACGAACGGAAGAAAGCGCGGTTTTATCGATGAATCGCTTCATATTAATAACATCTGCGCTTGCATTTTCGGAAATTTCGGACGAAACGTACAGCCCGGCTTCGTCGAAATAAATACCATTGACATACTCCGGCGACAGTGGATCCGGCACTACGGTCATTTTCAGTCCGCGTTTTTCGCCCTCTTTTCTGAGCAACTCGAACCAATGCTTTTCCGCTCCGTAAAGCTCACTGACGGCGTACAAAACTTCCGCTTTACGTTCAAACGTATCGAGCGAAACCATGCCGGAGGTTGAAATCGCGCCGAGAAATTTGCGATCCGCGTCAGCACAAATATCTTTAGCTGTAAGCTTATTTTTATCAAGCAGTCGTTTGATCGACTTCTTCGCTTTTTCTTCCAAAAACGCGAATTTCACGCCTTTCAGGGTATCGTCATAGGCTTCGCCTGCGGCAGAGAGGAATCTGTACGCGCGCTTATATGCGTCCGACTTCGCTTTAATCAGGCTTATTATCTCCGATTTGCGAGACACAAGCACGGTTTCGTCCCAAAAACTGCCCAAATCCACGTTTTCACCGACTACACCGGGATAAATCGGGTCTCTCGTGTGTGGGGGGGTTCCGTCAAGCACTGCAACGCCGAGCTCTTTTATAATAACGCCGTCGATGGATTCGGGCGCAGAGGAGCAAAGGTAAACGTCGGTGTGCAATTTTTCATTTGATGCAAGCTCCGCTATGTGGTGCATCATTGTGCTCTTCCCCGTCCCCGGTCCTCCTTTTATTATGAAAACGCGGTTAAGATCGACCTCGGAGTAAACCTCATTGTACATGGAATAAAAGCCGTAACGTGTGTTTGCGGCGGCAAAATAGCCATCCGCGCCATCTTTCTCTATTGCATCGTTTATCTTCACCGGAAGATCCGCCTTTCGAATTTTATCTGTACTGACATTGTATGCGTCAAATCAGAAACTTGATAATGCAAACTTTTTTCAAAAAAAGGCTTTACAAATACGGCTGTTATGTAGTATAATATTTCAGTGCTTGACTGAAAAGCATTTTATACCGTATATGCGGGTATGGCGGAATTGGCAGACGCGCTAGATTCAGGTTCTAGTGGGGGCGACTTCGTGCAGGTTCAAGTCCTGTTACCCGCAAAAAAACCGGACATTGATTTTGATGTCCGGGTTTTTGTTTTTCAAAAACAGTTGAAGTTGCTTTATGTGTAAACTTGTGATATAAATATATTGAAATACATACGGAGTTGTTATGCGATGAAAAGATTATTTGTTCTTATGTTGGCATCATTGATTTTATTTTCACTAACCGCTTGTAATAACGGTAACCAAAAAGATATTGACAGCAACAACGCCGATATTTCGAATTATATGGGAGACTGGAAAGCAAACTCACTTAAATCCCGTTTTGATGATGAGATAATATATCAAGTTGCAACAATCACTTTGCAAGAGGACGGCACTTGTATCTACAAAGGCGAAAGTGCAAAATGGGAATATGCTTCCGATCTTAATCAGTTTATTTTTACGCTTGATAAAAACGGTGTAAGCGGTACTTTGGAAATCGCAGAGGAAAACGGAAAAACAGTCTTAAAGTATAATACAGAGATATACTACAGCCCCTCTGATTTTGTCGCTAAGGACAAAGAGTATGTTTACAACGGAAATATATACTCTTGTAAAAAAGAAATAGAAATCACATTAGATAATTGGGATC
>CAYWAD010000125.1:0-3141 GCA_964456045.1 uncultured Lachnospiraceae bacterium | reverse complement strand
AAATTCCTGATAAAAGCTTATACGGGATTTTCGCCGCTTTTGTCGCGCGAGATTGCATACCGTGCGTCGGGACATACGGACGCCAAGGTCATGGACTGCGACGGAGGTAAGCTTTGGCAGGCTGTGTCGGATTTTCAAGCGGTGCTTCGCGGTGAAATTGAATCCGAACCGACAGTCATCTACGATGAAAACGGCAGACCTTTGGATTTTTCATTTACGGACATACTCGAATACGGTGAAAAATATGCGAAAAAGCGTTTTGAAACGCCGTCAGAGGCGATCGCGGAATTTTATTCGGAGAGGGGACGTATTGATCGCGTTTCGCGTCAGGGGCATGATATCGTGAAGCTGATATCAAATGCAAAAAAACGTCTTGAACGTAAGCTCGGCATCCTTGCGGAGGAGCTTGAAAATGCCAAAAAAGGCACGGAATATAAGCGTCTCGGTGATATAATCAATGCAAATTTGTATCTTTTGAAGCGCGGAATGACGGAAGCGGAGCTTATTGACTATTACAGCGACGACTGCAAGACGGTAAAGGTCAGCTTGAACGAGCGTCTTTCGCCTGCGGATAACGCGCAACATTACTATAAATTGTACAGTAAGTGCAAAACTGCCGAAGTCATGGCGGCAGAACAGCTGAAAGCGGCGCAAGTCGAGCTTATGTATATCGAATCTGTCGAGGATGCGTTTATGCGCGCTTCCGGCGAGACAGAACTGACAGAACTACGTCGCGAGCTTGCCGAATCGGGATATGCAAAGTCTATAAAATCCGTAGTCGGTAAAAAAATCAAAAAATCGGTGCCGACGTATGTTGTTTACAGGACAACGAACGGTTATAACGTCTATTGCGGAAAAAACAACCTCTCCAATGACAGCTTGACGATGAAAACGGCGCAAGGAGCGGATTTTTGGTTTCATGTCAAAGGTGCGGCGGGAAGCCATGTTATTATGCAGTGTGAGTATGATGAGGATCCGCCCGAAACAGACTTTACCGAAGCGGCGATGATTGCGGCGGTAAACTCAAGTCAACGTGACGGAGTTTTGGTTCCCGTTGACTATACCCGTGTGAAAAACATCAAAAAACCGACAGGGGCAAAGCCGGGGTTCGTTACTTATAAAACGAATTGGACAGCGTATGTTACGCCGGATCGCGAAAAGGTCGATTTACTGAAACAAAAATGACAGATATTATATCAAAATAATTTTCAAAGTCGCAATTATTTCGTTGCTATATGATGCGTTTTATGTTATTATTATGATGTATATTAAACAAAAATAAAAGGAAAGGTATATTAACAGCTATGCAAAATATGAAACAAATCCCTTTTTATAAAACGAAAGTCGAAGGTGGCTTTTGGGGCGAAAAACAGAGAGTTTCAAGAGAAGTGACCATTGATTCCGTTTACGATCGCTTCAAGGAAACAAATCGTTTTGAGGCGCTGAAATGCAATCTCGAACAGCAGGAAAAGGAAGGCTGGAAGCCGCACATTTTCTGGGACTCCGATGCCGCAAAGTGGATTGAGGGGCTTGCGTTTGCGCTTGAACACGGACGTGACGAGGTGCTTGAAGCTAAGGCAGATCAGCTCATCGACGATATGTGCGCAAATCAGTTCGAAAACGGATACTATAACTGCTACTACAATATTTACGATACCGACAAGCGCTTCAAGATCAGATATGAGCATGAGCTTTACTGCCTCGGTCATCTTATCGAGGCCGCTGTTGCGTATTATCACGCTACCGGTAAGGATAAGCTTTTGGGGCTTGTCGAAAGATATACCGAGCTTGTTTATAAGGTCTTCTACGAGGAAAAATCCGCAGAATTCGCGACTCCCGGTCATGAAGAAATCGAGCTTGCTCTCGTAAAACTTTACTATACAACGGGCAAGAAAAAATATCTTGAGCTTGCTAAGTATTTTATCGACGAAAAGGGCAAAAACGACATCGACGAAAAGGGTTACTATCCTTGGGCAACAGCGCATTATTCGCAGGACCATCTCCCCGTAAGAGAGCAGACTACGGCGGAGGGGCATTCCGTTCGTGCGATGTATTTGTATATCGCAATGGCGGACATCGCGCGCGAATACGGTGACGAGGAGCTTTACAACGCCTGCGCTACAATACTTAACAATGTTGCCGAAAAGCGTATGTACATCACCGGAGGTATCGGCTCGACTCACCTCGGAGAGGCGTTCACGGTTGATTTTGACCTCAAAAACGAGCAGGCGTACACCGAAACCTGTGCAACTCTCGCTCTTGCGCTCTTTTGCCAGAGAATGAGCAAGATCGCGCCTCGCGGTCTCTACGGTGACATTGCCGAGCAGGCTATGTATAACGGTAGTATTTCCGGTGTGTCCATTTCCGGTGACAGCTTCTTCTACGAAAATCCTTTGACGGTTGACCTTGCAAATCACGGCAAAAACACCGCCACAAAAGAAAAGGAGCGCTATCCGATTACTCAGAGAGTTAAGGTGTTCGATTGCTCTTGCTGCCCTCCCAATATTATGCGTTTTGTAAATGCGATCGCGGATTTCCTCTACACGGAAAACGGCGAAACTCTGTTTGTAAATCATTATATCAACTCTACAACGGAGGACGGAGATACAAAAATCAAGCAGACAACAAACTACCCGTCATGCGGTAAGGTTAAGCTTGAGGTTTCGGGTGATTTCAAGAAGATCGCTGTTCGCGTTCCCGCTTGGTGTGAAAACTTCACCGCTTCTGCAAGCTATGAATTGATCGACGGCTACGCTTATTTCGATTATACGGACGTTTTGGAATTTGACTTCCACATCAGCCCGCGTCTTGTCGTTTCCGCTCCCGGAATTCACGAAAATGCAGGCAGAGCTGCTGTTATGTACGGTCCCGTTGCGTACTGCATCGAAGGTGTTGACAACGAAGGCGACATTTTCGCGCTTTGCGTCAACTCCGACACAGGCTTCGAAGCAAAATATGACGAATATTTCTCGCTTCCCGTTATTACCGCAGACGGCTGCGAAAAGAAATATGACGGAAAGATCTATCCGACGGTCGCGTCTGTAAAATATGAGCCTCGCAAACTCAAATTCATTCCTTACTACGGTATGGAAAACAGAGGCGAAACCGATATGCAGGTTTGGATTCCTCTGAAATAATAAA
>CAYWAD010000124.1:0-3143 GCA_964456045.1 uncultured Lachnospiraceae bacterium | reverse complement strand
AGTCTATCGAGCCGTTGTATGCGGAGATACCGTCGATTTCGCGAACAAATTCAAGCCTGTGAGGGACACCGCCGAATGTGCGAGCGACTTTGTCCGCCGCCTTTGCGAGAGCTTCCGCAGGAACGAACACGCCGACCGCCGCGATCGCAGCCATATAGTTTTCGACATTGTGAAGCCCCGGAAGCTTGATTGCGGAACGCTTGATTATAACAGTCTCCGTGCCGTTTTCGCGCAGAATAATTTCGTCATTGTTGAGATATACCGCGTCGGTAATCTCGTCCGGGACGGGAACGGACGAGAAATATCTGACCTTGGCGGATGTCTTTTTTGCGGCAAGACGGCAAGCGGAGTCGCGGTAGTTGAGCACCGCCGCACGGCATCCGTCCGCGATAACGTGAAGTTTCGCTTCGGTGTATTCCGCCATGTCCGTGTGCCAATTCAAATGGTTCGGCGAGACGTTTGTTATAACCGCAACCTCCGGCGGAATCGGCATTGTCATAAGCTGAAAGCTTGAAAGCTCCGTTACGGCGTAATCGTCCTCGCCCAGTTCGCGCACACGAGGCAGAAGCGGCGTACCGATATTACCGCCGAGACCGATTTTTACATCGGTTTCACAGTATGCCTCTGTCAAAATCAGGTTAACGAGTGTCGTTGTCGTGGTTTTGCCGTCGCTTCCTGTGACAGCGATCTTGTGTGCGGGGGATAAAGCGTAAAACAGCTCCATTTCGCTTGTGAGGACGGCTCCGCGCGAAACCGCGTCAGTGATTCCGTCCGCGTCGGGACGCAGACCGGGCGTGCGGAACAGCACGCCGGATGAAATATCGGCAAGATAGTCGTTTCCGAAGCGGAATGTAACGCCCCTTTCTTCATATTTGGCAATGTTGACGTAAGGTTCTACGGCTTGACGGCTTTTGCCGTCGCGAACCTCGACCTTTACCCCCTCGGATAAAAGGAAGTCTGTCAACGGCACGTTTGAGATGCCGAAGCCGAGAACCGCCGCTCCGTCACGACGGCATTTTTTAAGTATTTCATTACCTTTAAGCATATTTTTGAGTTCTCCGGTTCAGTTTTGTTTTTGGACGCTTTTGTATTCGTCGTAAAATTTATAATACGGGCAGTGATCGAATGTGCCGCGCATAAAATGTTCCATTTCGTCCTCGTCGAGCGACATTTGGCAGGTGTAATCCTCCGAGTATTCGTCGTAATCGTAGTAAACGCAATCCTCGCATCTGCCGATTTTAACTTTTGTTTTATTTTTCTGATTCTTTTTCATACATTTACCGTTTGCTTTTGTGGTTTTATTAATTATATGCCATTTGCGCCGTAAAATCAAGTTTTATCGAAAGCGCGACTAAACATCGACAAAAAAATAAACACGCTGTAAATTTTGTTTTAGGGTTGTTGAAAGAAGGGGAGTTTTTTGATATACTGTTTTTAATTGATTTTTATGAATATATGACAAAAAGGATGAATCGTTTTGAAAAGAACAGCTTTTTTTGTAATTCTCGCGGCAATCGTTATGCTTGCTTTTTCCTCCTGTGACGGAGGCACATTCGGTCTGAAATTTGAAATTACGGACGCGGGAGCTGTCGTGACGGACTATCTCGGCGATTCGCTTGAGGTTGAGGTTGCCGACGAATACGACGGAGTTCCCGTTGTGGGTGTTAAGGACAGTGCGTTCAAGTCCGAAGCGATAACAAAGATAACATTGCCCGATACGATAACCTACTTTGGTGAATCCGCGTTTGCGGACTGTACCGCGCTTACCGAGATCGTCATCGGTTCGGGCGTGACGGAGATAGGCGATAACTGCTTCCTCGGCTGCAAAGCACTTGCGTCGATCACGCTTCCCGAAAGTGTTGAGACCATCGGAGCCGGCGCGTTCAGAGATTGCGTTTCGCTCACGTCGATCACAATCCCGGATTCGGTTAAATCTGTCGGCAGCACTACCTTTTACGGCTGCACTTCGCTTGAATCCGTTACTTTGTCCTCAGGTGTGACAGAAATCACGGACAGTCTTTTCCGCAACTGCGAATCGCTTACAAGCGTGACGGTTAAGGGTACGGTCAATTCGATCGGTGAATATGCGTTCTCCGGCTGTAAGTCGCTTGTGACTTTCGACATTCCCTCGGACGTTGTCTCTATCGGTACCTCTGCTTTTTCAGGCTGCGAAGCTCTTTCTTCAGTGACGATTCCGTCCGGTGTTACCGAAATCGTCGCGAAGACCTTCTATCAGTGCGGAGAAATGACCTCTTGCACGCTTCCCGAATCGGTGGTATCCATCGGCGACGAAGCCTTTGCGCACTGCAAAAAGCTCGCGGACATCAAGCTTCCCTCAAAGCTGACATACCTCGGCGAATCCGCGTTCAATAACTGCGAAGCGATCGAGAGCGTTACCATACCCGAAAGCCTCACTTCCATTTCCAAAGCCGCGTTCTACGATTGCGACAGTCTTAAAGAGCTGAATATGCACGATAAAATCGAATATATCGGCATAAACGCATTTACAAACTGCAAATCGCTCGAAACGGTTGAATACCCTGCGCTTTTGACGGAAATCCCGATTGGTTGCTTCTCCGGCTGCACCTCGCTTACGTCCGTAACGATACATGATACGGTCGAAAAGATCTCCGAAACCGCATTCTCGAACAGCAAGGGCTTTGTTGTTAAAACGGAATCCGGCTCATACGCAGAGCAGTGGGCTTCAGGTAACGGAAAGAGTGTTGAAATAATCAAGTAAATAAAAAAATCCACTGTTTTGATAAACAGTGGATTTTTTATTTATTTCGTTGTCACGTCAAGCACGGGACGCGCGAGCGCGATGCCTTCTTCGGCAAAAAGCGCCGGAAGCTTTTTCAAAAGATCAAACTTCAAATTCCAATAGTCTCCCGTTGAGCACCACATTCTAAGCGAAAGCGTGAAGCAACCGGAGCTGTAACCGGTGACTGCCGCAAACGGCGGTTTTTCCGGGTTAATGCGGTCGTCAACTGCGAGCTTATCCGTGAGCGTGATCAGAGCTTTGTCTATGTCGGAAGCGTTTGCGATGCTTACTTCAAGATCGAGCCTACGCTTGCCCTCGACGGAAACATTGATTATCGAGCTGCTTGTGACATTGCTGTTCGGCAAAACGATGCGCCTTGAAT
>CAYWAD010000123.1:0-3154 GCA_964456045.1 uncultured Lachnospiraceae bacterium | reverse complement strand
ACGCTTATTCAAATCCCATTCCCGGAAAAGCAAAATTCATCCACACATATAACGGTGACGGAAGCCCTCTCCCTTCGTTCGAGGGTGAGCCTAAAACGCTCGAACTTCCCGACATTTCGATTGACGAGCTGACAGATCTCATTTGGACAAACCTAAACGAGGACAACAAGGTTTCCCTGTTCGTAAGATATATCGATCTTGAAACGGGCGAAACCGAAACAAGAATCGTAAACAAAAACGTTTAATTTTCGAAAGGAGCAATAAAATGAACGAATTCGAACTTAAATACGGATGCAACCCCAATCAAAAACCCGCGCGCATCTATATGAAGAACGGTGAGGAGCTTCCCATCGAAATACTTTCCGGCAAACCGGGATATATCAACTTCCTCGATGCGTTCAATTCCTGGCAGCTCGTCAAGGAGCTTAAAGCGGCGCTCGGACTTCCGGCAGTTACATCTTTTAAGCACGTTTCACCGACGTCTGCCGCGGTCGGAATTCCGCTTTCCGAAAAGCTCAAAAAGGCTTGTTTCGTAGACGACATCGACGGCCTTGACGATTCGCCGCTTGCATGCGCTTACGCAAGGGCGAGAGGTACTGACAGAATGTGCTCCTTCGGAGATTGGGTTGCGCTTTCGGACGTTTGCGACGTTACAACCGCAAAAATGCTCAAGCGCGAGGTGTCCGACGGCATCATCGCCCCCGGCTATGAGCCCGAAGCGCTCGAAATTCTCAAAACAAAGAGAAAAGGTAACTACAATATAGTAAAAATCGATCCTGAATACGTACCGGCTCCCGTTGAAAGCAAGGAAGTTTTCGGCATTACATTTGAGCAGGGTCGAAACAATTTTGAAATCAACCGAGAGCTGCTTAATAATATCGTAAGCGAAAACAAAGAGCTTCCCGAATCCGCCGTTCGCGATCTTATTATTTCTCTCATCACCCTTAAATATACTCAGTCCAACTCCGTATGCTTCGCTGTTGACGGTCAGGCGATCGGCGTAGGTGCTGGTCAACAGTCGCGAATCCACTGCACACGTCTTGCCGGAAGCAAGGCGGCAACATGGTTCTTGCGTCAGCATGACAAGGTTCTCGCCCTTCCCTTTAAGGAAGGCATCGGGCGCCCCGACCGCGACAATGTTATCGACGGTTACATAAATAAAAACGAAGAAGACGTTGGCGCGGACGGCAACTGGCAAAAATATTTCACCGAGCAGCCCTCTCCGCTTACAAATGCCGAAGTTGAAGAATATCTTTCCGCCATAGACGGCGTTGCCCTCGGTTCGGACGCGTTCTTCCCGTTCAGCGACAATATTGAGCGCGCGTTCCGCTCCGGCGTTAAGTACATTGCCGAACCCGGCGGCTCAATTCGTGACGATGCCGTTATTGATTGCTGCAACAAGTACGGTATGGTACTCGCCTTCACGGGAATGAGAC
This sequence comes from uncultured Lachnospiraceae bacterium, assembly GCA_964456045.1. Taxonomy (GTDB): domain Bacteria; phylum Bacillota; class Clostridia; order Oscillospirales; family CAG-272; genus DTU064. The sequence continues at coordinate 1,718 of CAYWAD010000123.1, read as the reverse complement.
TTTTCCATCACTAATATCATTACCGGAGAATCAACTATGACTATAATGGTAATCGGCGGTGGCGGACGTGAACACGCCATCATAAAAAAACTCCGCGAAAACAAGGCTGTAACGAAGATTTACTGTCTGCCCGGAAACGGCGGCATCGCGGCGGACGCAGAATGCGTTCCCGTAGCCGCAACCGATATTGACGGTATCGTTGATTTCGCGAAAAATCACACGATAGATTTTGCCGTTGTCGCGCCCGACGATCCGCTCGTTATGGGTTGTGCGGACAGGCTTCGCGAGCTTGGCATAAAGTGCTTCGGCCCCTCCGCTAAGGCGGCAATCATCGAGGGAAGCAAGGCTTTTTCAAAAGAGCTCATGAAAAAATATTCGATTCCCACCGCTGCATACGAAATTTTCGACAATTCGAAAGATGCTTTGGCATATCTGAAAACACAGCCGCTTCCTATTGTTATAAAAGCGGACGGCTTGGCGCTCGGCAAGGGCGTTATAATCGCTGAAGATGCCAAGACAGCTGAAGATGCCGTACTTTCCATAATGGAAGATAAAATCTTCGGTGCTTCCGGAAATAAGGTCGTCATTGAGGAATTCCTCACAGGTCCCGAAGTTTCCGTTCTGGCATTCACAGACGGCGAAACAATTGTGCCTATGATATCGTCGATGGATCACAAGCGCATCGGTGACGGCGACACCGGTCTTAATACGGGCGGAATGGGCACGATAGCTCCGAATCCGTACTATACGGATGAAATTGCGGAAGAATGCATGAAAACAATCTTCCTGCCGACAATCCGTGCGATGAAATCCGAAGGCAGAACATTTTCGGGATGCCTTTATTTCGGACTTATGCTCACTCCGAACGGTCCACGTGTAATCGAGTACAACTGCCGCTTCGGTGACCCCGAAACGCAGGTAGTACTTCCTTTGCTCAAAACGGATTTGCTTACGATCATGACCGCGATCGAGAACGGTGAGCTTGCAAAGTGCCCCGTTGAATTCGAAAATAAGTACGCAGCTTGCGTTATAACCGCGTCGGGCGGATACCCCGAAAACTACGGAAAAGGATACCCTATCACAATCGAGGATGACTTCTCCGCCGAGCTTTTCGTTGCAGGCGCAAAACTGACGGACGGCAAGATCTGCACGTCTGGCGGTCGCGTGCTCGGCGTTACGGCAAAAGCCGACACTCTGCGCGAAGCTCTTGAGATCGCTTACAGAGAAAGCGAAAAAATTCATTTTAAGAATGCATATCGCAGAAGCGACATCGGCGCACGCGCCCTTAAAGCGCAAAATTAACAAATTATCAGAGGTTTTTATGGTATACAGAATATTTACCGAAAGAAAGGACGGCTACAGAAACGAAGCAAACTCGCTTCGCACCGACATCGTCTCTTTCCTCGACATAAAAAATCTTATCAACGTCAGAGTGATCAATCGTTATGACGTCGAGGGAATTTCGGAGGAACTTTTCAATTACGCAAAAAACACCGTTTTCTCCGAACCGCAAACGGACGACACTTATGCCGAACCCTGCACGGACGGCGCAATCGCGGTTTTCGCGGTCGAATATCTGCCGGGTCAGTACGATCAGCGTGCCGATTCCGCTGCTCAGTGCATCCAGCTCGTCTCACAGGGCGATCGTCCCGTTGTTAAGACGGCAAAGCTCTATGTGCTTTACGGCGAACTCACCGAAAATGAAATCGAACGTATCA
>CAYWAD010000122.1:0-3263 GCA_964456045.1 uncultured Lachnospiraceae bacterium | reverse complement strand
TTATATATCAAACTCCTTGAGAATAGGGTGTCAACTTTTATGATACAACATCATTACCTATTTTATAAGAAAAAAAGGCAGACGGTTCAACAGAACAGTCTGCCTTTTTAATTGTATCAAACGTCCAAACCTTACAGAGTATGAATCTTTCTCTTTACATAGGTCGTATGAAGAATCTCGTGTGCCTTATGGCTGCCAGGCTCACCAAGATAGCTCTTGTAAAGCTCCTTTACGTCCGGATTCTCGTGGGAGAAACGGAGCGTATTTGCTGCATCGTAATCGTAGAGAGCCTTTGCACGTACCGCACGGATATCCGTGAAGTTGCGGACAGAAGCGTCAACCTGCGGCTGACCGCCACCGTTTACACAGCCGCCCGGGCAGCCCATGATTTCGATGAAGTGGTAATTTGCTTCGCCGTTCTTTACCTTCGTAAGAAGTTCCTTTGCGTTCTTTAAGCCGGAAGCAACTGCTACGTTTACCTTCATGCCGGCAACCTCGTAGGTGGCTTCCTTGATGCCTTCCGTACCACGTACCTCGGTAAACTCAATCGGGGAACCATCCTTTTCGCCGGTCAGTTTCCAGACTGCGGTACGAAGCGCTGCCTCCATAACACCGCCGGTTGCACCGAAGATAACGGCAGCACCGGAGCCGGAGCCTAACGGAGAGTCAAACTCTTCCTCCGGGAGGTCGTTGAAGACAATGCCAAGACGCTTAATCAGTCTTGCAAGCTCTCTGGTGGTGATGGAAATATCAACATCCGCAACACCTGCTGCGTTCTGGTCATCACGGCCAATCTCAAACTTCTTGGCAGTACACGGCATTACGCTGACGGATACGATATCCTTTGCGTCGATGCCTTCCTTCTCTGCATAGTAGGTCTTTAATACAGCACCGAACATCTGCTGCGGGGACTTACAGGAGGAAAGATTCTCGGTCATATCCGGGAAATAGTGCTCACAGTATTTAATCCAGCCCGGAGAACAGGAAGTGATGAGCGGTAATACGCCGCCATTCTGTACGCGGTCAAGGAACTCGTGAGACTCCTCCATGATGGTAAGGTCAGCGGAGAAATTGGTATCAAATACCTTTTCAAAGCCGATGCGGCGGAGTGCAGCAGCCATCTTGCCCTGTACACCGGTTCCCATCGGATAACCGAACTCTTCACCAAGAGCTGCACGCACCGCAGGAGCAACCTGAACGAATACATGCTTTGACGGATCTGCGATAGCAGCAAGCACTTCATCGGTAGAATCCTTCTCGTAAAGCGCACCGGTCGGACATACTGCGATACACTGACCACAGGATACGCAGGCAGTTTCGCCAAGACCCATATCGAATGCGGATGCAATGTTGGTGTTGAAACCACGGTTGTTTGCACCGATAACGCCGACACCCTGTACCTTCTCACAGACAGCGGAACATCTGCGGCAGAGGATACATTTGTTGTTGTCACGAACCATGTGAACAGCACTGGTATCCAGCTCATAGGTGTTCGTAGCACCTGCATAAACATCCTCGCACTCTACCTTTAAGTCCTTACAGAGCTTCTGTAATTCACAGTTGCCGCTGCGTACACAGGAAAGACACTTTCTGTCATGGTTGGAAAGAATGAGTTCCAGGGTCTTTCTTCTGGATGCTAATACCTTAGGAGTATTTGTAAATACCTCCATACCCTCGTTTACCGGGTATACACAGGAAGCGACAAGGCTTCTTGCGCCTTTTACCTCTACCACACAAATACGGCAGGCGCCGATTGCGTTAATATCCTTTAAATAGCAGAGCGTCGGAATCTCGATGTGAGCGATTCTTGCTGCCTCTAAGATAGTAGCGCCCTTTGGTGCGGTAACGGTCATACCATTAATCTTTAAAGTAACGGTTTCCATGTTTTACCTCCAATTCGTTTTGTAATCCAAATGTGTTACGATTCCTGACTTTGGCAGTTTGTAAAATCAGTCAGTCATAAACCGTAACTTACTTCTTAGAAATAGCGCCAAACTTACACTTCTCCATACAAGCACCGCACTTTACGCACTTATTTGTATCAATGACATGCGGCTCCTTGACCGTACCGGTGATTGCACCAGCCGGACACTGTCTTGCACAAAGCGTACAGCCCTTACATTTTGCAGGGTCAATGGAGAAGGATAAGAGATCCTTACATACGCCTGCCGGACATCTCTTCTCCACAACGTGTGCGATGTACTCATCTTTAAAGTAACGCAGTGTGGAAAGTACCGGGTTCGGAGCAGTCTGACCGAGACCACACAGGGAATTATCCTTAATGTAGTAGCAGAGCTCTTCTAACTTATCTAAGTCTTCTAAGGTAGCCTGACCCTTGGTAATCTTGTCTAAAATCTCATAAAGACGCTTTGTACCGATACGGCACGGTGTACACTTACCGCAGGACTCATCTACGGTGAACTCAAGGAAGAACTTTGCGATATCCACCATACAGTTGTCCTCGTCCATAACGATAAGTCCGCCGGAGCCCATCATGGAGCCGATGGCAATGAGGTTGTCATAGTCAATCGGAACATCAAAGTGGGAAGCCGGGATACATCCGCCGGACGGACCACCGGTCTGAGCAGCCTTGAACTTCTTGCCGTTCGGAATGCCGCCGCCGATGTCTTCTACAACCTCACGGAGTGTAGTACCCATCGGGATTTCCACAAGACCCGTATTCTTAATCTTGCCGCCGAGTGCGAATACCTTCGTACCCTTACTCTTTTCGGTACCCATGGAAGCAAACCAGTCAGCACCGTTTAAAATAATCTGCGGAATGTTTGCGTAGGTTTCTACGTTATTTAAAATGGTAGGCTTCTCGAAGAGACCCTTTTCAGCCGGGAACGGCGGTCTCGGTCTAGGCTCACCACGGTTACCCTCAATGGAGGTCATAAGAGCGGTTTCCTCACCACAGACAAATGCACCTGCGCCAAGACGAAGGTCAATATCAAAATCAAAGCCGGTATCAAAGATATTCTTGCCGAGTAAGCCGTATTCTCTTGCCTGTTTGATTGCAATCTTCAGACGGTCAACGGCAATCGGATACTCTGCACGAACATAAATATAACCCTGATTTGCGCCAATGGCATAACCTGCAATCGCCATAGCCTCTAACACGACGTGTGGGTCGCCTTCAAGTACGGAACGATCCATGAATGCGCCCGGGTCACCCTCGTCGGCGTTACAGCAGACATACTTCTGACCACCCTTTACAAGATCCTTTGCCAGCTGCCACTTTCTGCCGGTCGGGAATCCGCCGC
>CAYWAD010000121.1:0-3270 GCA_964456045.1 uncultured Lachnospiraceae bacterium | reverse complement strand
CTAAAAATTGCCGTTTTGAGTCAAAGCCTTATCCTGCTCGTAATTTTTCTTATAAAAAACACCCAAATAACAAAGATATTTGAGTGTAAATTTATTATTTTTTCATATTTTCATTTTTAACAACTTCTAAAAATGATACAACTTCTTGAAGTGTATTTATACATTGCTTATATTCTGAAGACGATTTGTTTATACCTAAATTAAAACTCGTATTGAAAATTATTTCATAACAAACTTGAGAAATATCATATCTATTTAATCTAATAATAAGTTTTAATTCCTTACACATTCCGTTTGTTTCTGCTCCAAATATTCCAGACCAAAATCCGTTAACATTTCCACCGACTGTTTGTTGACTACCATTTTCATAAATTTCATAATTTAATATTTCATCAAACCCAACTATGAGTAAACTACCTTTTGAATAATCAATTAAACAAATTTTCTTATTTTCGTTATCTACTGAAATATATTTTTTACAAGAATTATTTTGATTGTGAGTTGCATAATCGTTTAAATAGAATATTTTTGTTTGTTTAAACTCTGTGTTTTGTATGGATTGATTTGCTTTGTTGTTAATTTCTTCTTGTCTTTTTCTAATATTTGAAAGGTTTGCATGTTGAACTGCTAAAATAATAAGTAATGCTCCAAGGAATACAATTAAAAATACTGACCAATAAATTACTAAATACATATCTCTCTCCTTACCATGCTGTGATGTCTACCAATTTATAACTTGTTGGGCGAGAACTTGGGAAACTCAACAAACTCGCTTCAAATTGCCAAGTATCTCCACTTGCTAAATTATTAATATTTGTCCAGGCAGTTCCTAAATTATTTCCATCGGCATCATAAACAGTGAATTCAATGCTTGCATAAGAATAGTTTTTATTTGTTGTATTTTTAGCCACTCCAGTAATTGTTGCACTATAGCCAAGATATTCATTGTATTCAACAGATAATGATGTTCCTGTAACTTCAAGTTTTGGTTTGGTTTCACTTGGAATTAGTGCCACAACAACGAAGATTATTACTAAAAATGAAACAACTGATACTGCAACTATTGTCCAAATATTTTTATTATTTTTCTTTTGTGGTGCGACATCGCTTCCTAAATTTATTTCTTCCATATCTAACTCCTTTATCCAAAATAGGATTTTGTATAATCCTATTATAATCTATTTAGGATGATGCGTCAACTATTTGAATGATGTATCATCCTATATTATCGCTATCTTTGGGGTAAACTTATATAAGTAAGGACAAAAGGTAGCAAAAATGAAAACTATAAATGATGTAGTAGTTGAAAGATTATGCAAGTTTATGGGAGAAAGGAATTTAACTCAATATAAACTTTCACAACTTAGCGGCATTCCATTTCCCACAATAAAAAGCATAATGCAACGAAGAACAAAAGGAATAACGCTAAAGACCATAATTATGCTTTCAGATGGGTTAGGTATTAAACCAAGTGAATTTATAGATGACCCCGCTTTTCTTGCGGATAATTTAAAATTAGATTAAAGATAGATTTTACATTGTCTATCTTTTTTTATTGTGTGGGGCTGACATTTAAAAAATCTTTTGATATAATTGAGAATATAAAGGAGAAACATCATGATTAAAGTTTGTGTTTATGCAAGGTATAGTTCTGATAGTCAGACGGAGCAAAGCATTGATGGGCAACTAAGAGTTTGTAAAGAGTTTTGTGAGAGAAATGGCTACACTATTGTCAAGGAATATATTGACAGGGCTATGACTGGCACAAACGACAAAAGACCGGCACTTCAACAAATGCTTGCGGATAGTAAAAAGAAAGAGTTTCAGTTTGTTATAGTTTACAAATTGGATAGATTTTCAAGGTCAAGGTATGACAGTGCTGTCAATCGTGCAATTCTTCTTAAAAATGGTGTAAAATTGGTTTCGGCGACTGAAAATATTTCGGACGCGCCCGAAGGCATAATTTTAGATAGTGTGCTTGTTGGGCTTGCTGAATATTATTCGGTGGAGTTAAGTCAAAAAGTTAAGCGCGGACTTAAAGAAAGCCGAATTAAAGGCAACTTTACAGGTGGCAGAACCCCTTATGGTTATGATGTAAACAACTTAAAAATTTCAATCAACGAAACGCAAGCGAATATTGTTAGGCTTATGTTTAATGAATATTTGAGCGGTAAAAGAATAAAAGATATTGTTTTAATGTTAAAAGATAAAGGCATTAAAAATGCCTATGGCAAAGAGTGGACAATAAATTCAGTTTCAAGAATATTGCGAAACGAGAATTACAAAGGTGTTGTGTTCGCAGATAACACAACATACACAAATATCTATCCGGCAATCATTAGTGAAGAAATATTTGACGAAGTGAACGATAGATTAAAGGTTTCAAAACGCACTTCTGCACACCACAAAACCGAAGTTAATTATCTTCTTAGTGGAAAACTTATTTGTGGCAAATGTGGTGGTTTAATGACGGGAGATAGTGGCAAAGGCAAACTCGGAAAGATTTATAACTATTACAAATGCTTTACAAAGAAAAGAAATAAAAATGTTTGCGATAAAAAATCCATTCCGCAACAATACATAGAAGATATTGTGGTGGAAGCCACTCAAAACTTTTTGCAACGCACAGACTTAAAGGCAATAGCAAAAGCAACGACCGAATGTTTTAATAAATCGGTTGAAAAAGATTTAATTTTGGAAAGTTTAAACAAAGAATTGCAAGATAATAACAAAAAACTTGCAAACCTTTTGCGTGCCCTTGAAAATGGTGTGTTTAATGATACTACAAACGAAAGAATGAAAGAACTTGAAATCGCAAACAAAGAACTTAAAGAAAAAATCGCCAGCAGAGAATTGCTGACAATTAAATATCTTGATGAAAATGTGGTTTATGATTACTTGTGTTCTTTTAAAGATTTAGATTACTCACTAAACAACGCAAAACAACGACTTGTGGATATGTTTGTAAATAGAGTTGTTTTATTTGATGACTATTGCGATATTTATTTCAATACCAATGATGATAAATCTACTTGGTTAAAATTAAATGAGCAACCTGACCCAGAAAAAGAAATAGAGTTTGAAAATAGTTCAAACTCTAAAACAAATAAATCTGATTTTCAAAATGATAATGAAAAAATGTCAATTTCAAATTCGCACTCTCAAATTTGCAATAAAAAAGAACAATCCGGCCGCAAGGGTTCGGATTGTTCTCATTTGGCGGAGAGTTAGGGATTCGAACCCCAGATAGCTTTCACTATGCCAGTTTTC
>CAYWAD010000120.1:0-3320 GCA_964456045.1 uncultured Lachnospiraceae bacterium | reverse complement strand
ATGGAAAACAGAGGCGAAACCGATATGCAGGTTTGGATTCCTCTGAAATAATAAAACGCTTGAAATTTCGCTCATAAAATTGCAAAAAGCGCATTTTATTTCAATATAATTGTTGACATTGAAGCTTCTTTTTGCTATAATAATGATTGTGAAATTTTCAGAATTCACATGCTCGGCTTGAAGGGGGGGAAATAGAAAATGGCAGAAATCAGAGTAAAAGAGAACGAATCTCTTGACAGCGCTCTTCGCAGATTCAAGCGTCAGTGTGCAAGATCGGGCGTGCTCGCCGAACTCCGCAAGAGAGAGCATTACGAGAAACCCAGCGTAAAGAAGAAGAAGAAGTCCGAAGCTGCAAGAAAACGTAAGTATAAGTAATCAAATAAAAAAGACCGCTTTCAGCGGTCTTTTTTGTTGCTCAAATGCGCAGCTGCGAGTGCGAATATTGCGGAAATCGCGCCGTACGCTATTATGTAAATGCACGACGATGAATCGTAATAGAGGAATACGCTTGGGAAAAGCATAAGGATGATTGCGGCTGAGACGGAAATGTCTCGTCCGCGAAAAAAACCGAACAAAAATGATAGAATCGCAGATAAAATCGGTAGCACTATCTTCAAAACAGCAGATGAATATGCAGAATCGTTTGATATTATCGAAAAAAGGTAAAACACGAGTGCGACCGGCGCGGCAAAGACAAATCCCCAAAGCGTGTTGTACTTCATAAATTTTCCTCCGATGTTGCGTAAAGATTTATGTCCCAAGCCGGGAATCCTCGCTTGCGTCTGAGATAGAGACTGTGATTGGGGCAGAGCTTGTGTACGAGCTGCGGAAGCTCAAAAATATCCTCGCTTCTGTGATAAAGCGACACAAGCAGATCCGGCTGCGAAGCTTCAATCGTTCTTCGCGAACCGAGGAGCGCGCGAGCTTCAGCTCCCTCAACGTCGTACTTGATATAATCGACTTTTGAGCCTTTTGCGGCTGTATCGGGGGTGAGAGCGGCGGTTTCATAGGAATGCTGGCCGCGATGAGACTTTCTTCCTTCGGCATCGGCAGTCGATCCTCTGCCTACGCCACCGGTGAAGGTGAGCGTTGTGTCCGTGTCCCAAGCGGCGGCATTAACGGGAATTATCTGGATTTTTTGAGTTTGTGCGTATTCCGAAAGCTTGCGAAAGGCTCGCGGTTCGGGCTCGAACGCGATTATTTTATCAAGCTTCGGCATATTTTCAACGGCATATTTTACGGTATCGCCCGTGTATGCGCCGAGGTCAAGGATACAGCGATATTTGCTATAGTCGAGCAGAGCTTCGCCCGGCTCGACGGATTCTGCGGAATGCTCAAGATAAGAAATGTCGCCGGTAAGCTTGTAGTTTATGATGTCGGAATAGACTTCGCGTGAGCGAGCGTCCGAAAAAAGATCGCAAACGGCAGAAAATTTATCGTAATTTTCACAGAAAAAATCGGAATCGAAAAGTGTGCTCCCGACGGCAGGTACGTCCGGGCAAAATACGATGCGTTCGCCGGCGATTCGGGCAACATTGTCCATAACCTCGCTTCGCGACGAACCGAACGCGATTATGACCGCAAAATCGGCACATTCCGAGCAGATGTCCGAATACGATCTGACCTGAAATCCGCGAAAAACGCGGTTCCGTACAAAGCCGTCGGACGCGAAAATACCCGAAATTGCGATGCCGCGCTCGTTCATGATGTCCAAGATGCGGTCCGCGCCGTTGCCCGTGCCGTACATATAAAGCGGCAGTTTCGACGCTGCCATTCTCGCCCAAACATCGGATGAGTTTTTGGGCGGCAAAAGTCCGGCGTTATTCATTTATACCAAAAAAGTCAGCGGCGTTTTGCCAGAGTATGGCGTGACGCTCGGCTTCCGTAAGGTCGATTTTCATAAACAGGTCAAGATAGTCGGCGGAGGGAAGGAGAGGGTAATCCGTACCGAACATAATATTTTTCACGCCGAAGGTGTCGATTAGCTGACGTGCATATTCGGGTGTCATCGTCCAAAGCGCGGACGAGGTGTCGAAATAGACGTTTTTGCAGCCCGCGAGATAGTTTGAAGCGTCCGCCCAAGCCTTGTAGCCGCCGAAATGCGCCGCAAAAACGATTAAATTCGGGAATTTGTCAAGGATGTGCGTAAGCTTTTCGGGTTCGCTGAAGCGATATTCAGCTCTGTCGTCTCCCATATGCAAATAGAGCGGAAGCGAACGTTTTTCAAGCTCCGCGTAGAGCGGCATAAAGCGTTTGTCATCAATGTCAACGCCTTGAATATCGGGATGAATTTTTACTCCGCAAAGGCCGAGCGAGGCAGCGTAGTCGATCTCCTCGGCAAAATCAAGTGTGTCCTGATGCATACCGGCGAAGCCGTAAGCGTGAAAGCCTTCCGCACGAGCGACAGCAATATCGGAAGCAAGTGCTTCGTTGACTTTCTTGACCTGACGTGCGTTCGTCGCAACGCCGAGCACGAGAAAGCCGGAAATTCCCGCTTCGCGGCTTTTGAGCATCAAGTCGTTCACTGTGCCTTCACATTCAACGTGAAAATTATAGAATTTACCGAGATTGTCCGTTGCGCGCGGAGCCAAAATAGCGGGATAGGTGTGGGTGTGAATATCAAAAATCTTATACATAAATGAATACCTTGCCAAAATGCATACGTTGTGATAAAATAAATAAAAAACATCGGAGGTTGAAATATGGATTGCCTTTTTTGTTCAATTATCAAAGGGGATATACCGTCGGAAAAAGTATATGAGGACGAAATGATCCTTGCTTTTCGCGATATTGCGCCCGAAGCACCGTGCCATGTTCTCGTTATACCCAAAGCACACGTCGCTTCTGCCGATGAGGTTACAGCCGATAACAGCGCGATAATCGCGCATATTTTCGAATGTATACCCAAAATCGCCAAGCTCGGCGGTGCCGAAAACGGTTATCGCGTTATTACAAACTGCGGTGACGATGCTTGCCAGAGTGTGAAGCATTTGCATTTCCATGTTGTAGGCGGAAAAAAGCTCCCCGAACACATCTTTGCATAAAAACCAAGACAAACCGAGACGGGAGACGGCGAAAGCCGTCTCCCGTTTTCTGTTATTCAACGGGTGCTATCATACGCATATAATCAATGTATTGATAGATTGCGATTCCGGGATCGGCAAGATCGCGAGACCAGCGTTTTACCCATTCGTATGAGAGATAACCGTCATATCCGAGCAGCCCCAAAACTTTAACGGAATCCTCGATCGGGAGAGAACCGTATCCGGTGAGCATATATGTCAGCTTGCCGTTTGTTCCGACAACTGAATCTTTTATGT
>CAYWAD010000119.1:0-3331 GCA_964456045.1 uncultured Lachnospiraceae bacterium | reverse complement strand
TGAACAGAATAAGCGAGCTGATCGACGCCGAGGTCACCGTTAAGGACAAAGAAGGCGCGACGGCACTCGAAAACGTCAGCGGCGAAATCGAGTTCAAAAACCTCACTTTCCGTTACCCCGGCGCGGAATACGACGCGCTTGAAAACGTCAGCTTCAAGATCGAAGCCGGCGAGCACGTCGGACTTGTCGGCGCTACCGGTTGCGGAAAGACAACCCTCGTCGATCTCATTTTGCGTACATATAATGTTCCCGAAGGCACGCTCTACATCGACGGCATGGACGTAAACGACATTACGATAAAGTCCGTGCGTGCCGCCGCCGCTTATGTTCCGCAGGACAATTTCCTTTACAGCGACACGATCGAAAACAACATCGCGTTCTCGCTCGACACCGACAAAGTGACCCCCGAAACCGTCGATTCGATCGTAAATGCCGCAGTCCTTGCGGATGTTGACGAAAACATCCGCGGTCTTTCGCTCGGCTACAAAACCGTCCTCGGTGAACGCGGAGTTACCGTCTCCGGCGGTCAAAAACAGCGCATTTCGATCGCACGCGCCCTACTTGCGGACGCACCGATCCTCATTTTGGACGACAGCGTATCCGCGGTTGACACAAAAACCGAGGAAGTCATCCTCGGAAATCTCAAAAAAGTGCGAGAGGGAAAGACCACGATCCTTATCGCGCACAGAATCTCCACCGTCGAAGAAATGGATAAAATCATTTTCATCGACGAAGGAAAAATCGTTGACGTCGGCGCACACAGCGTACTTTACAAGCGCTGCCCTGCTTACAAACGCGCCGTTGATCTTCAGGCACTTGAGGAGGAGGTTTGATTATGCGTGAATACTTCCCTCTGATTTTCGTCGGAGCCGCAATCGGCGTTTTCTCCGTTATTTTCATCCTCGCCTATGCATTGATGAAAAACAAAAAGGCCGCGATCGGCTTTGACCGTAACATGGATGACGGCGAGATACTTCGCCGCCTGATCAAATACGCGCGTCCGCACCTTAAAAGCTTCATTTTCGTCGGATTTGTTATGCTCGTTTCCGTCGCATATGACATCGTCTCACCGATGGTGCTCGGATATGTCGAAGAACTCATCGTCGGTGACTTTGAGCTTTCGAGCCTTATGCACGCCGTCATCTTTTACGGTGCGCTCCTGCTCATTTCCATCGGTTCCACCTACGTCCAGGCAATCGTGCTGCAAAAGACGGGACAGAAAATCCTTTCCAAAGTACGCGAGGATGTTTTTGTTCACATCGAATCGCTTTCGCACGGTCAACTCAACGAGATCCCCGTCGGCAAGCTCGTAACGAGAGTTGCCAACGACACAAACGCCATCTCGATGATGTTCACAAATGTGTTCGTAAATCTTGCGAAGAACTGCTTCGTCATCGTCGGCGTTTTGGCGGCAATGCTGTACCTCAATCTTGAGCTCTCGCTCATGATACTCGCGTTCGTGCCGTTCATCGTGCTTTTCACTCTCATTTTCCGCAAATTTTCGCGCCGTGCGTACCGTGAAGTAAAGGACGCAACAACGGACATCAACACCTACCTTTCCGAAAACCTTTCCGGGATAAAAATCACGCAAATCTTCTGCCGTGAAAATCGCAAAATGAAAGAATTTTCGGAGCGAAATGAGCATCTCGGATTGGCAAAACGCAAGGAAATTCTCGTTTTCGGCATTTTCCGTCCGCTCGTTTATATGCTTTACATTTCCTCCGTGCTTTGCCTGTTCTACCTCGGCGGCAAGGGCTATCTTGACGGCGCAAGCTTCCTCGGTCAGGCACTTACAAGCAGCACGATTGTTGTGTTCTATTCCTACATTTCGAAATTTTTCAACCCTATTCAGAACCTCGCGGAGCAGTTCAATATGCTTCAATCAGCGTTCGCGTCTGCGGAGAAGATATTCTCCGTGATGGACATTGAGCCTGCAATGAAGGACTCGGAAGGCGCAATCGAGCTTGAAAACGTTCGCGGCGAAATTGAATTCAAAAACGTTTGGTTCGCGTACAAACCCGACGAATGGGTACTCAAGGATGTAAGCTTCAAGGTCGAAGCAGGGCAGACGGCGGCGTTCGTCGGCTCGACGGGAAGCGGCAAATCCACGATTCTCTCGCTTCTTTGCCGAAACTATGAGGTCAATTCCGGAGAGATACTCGTTGACGGAATCAACATCAAAAACATCAAAATCTCCTCGCTCAGACGTCACTTCGGTCAGATGCTTCAGGACGTGTTCCTCTTTTCGGGAACGATCCGTTCAAACATCATTTTGAGAGAGGATTCGATCACCGAGGAGGAGATCGAGCAGGTCTGCCGCTACGTCAACGCGTCCTCGTTTATCTCGAAGCTTGAAGCAGGACTTGACGAACCCGTGAGAGAACGCGGCAACAACTTCTCGGCAGGTCAAAGACAGTTGCTCTCGTTTGCGCGCACAATGGCACATAAGCCGTCCGTTATGATTCTTGACGAAGCAACCGCAAACATCGACACGGAAACGGAGCTTCTGATTCAGGATTCGCTCAACAAAATGCGTTCCGTCGGAACAATGCTCATCGTTGCGCATCGTCTCTCCACAATCCAACACGCAGACCAGATTTTCGTGCTTTCGCACGGAAAGATCTGCGAACACGGAACACACAACGAGCTCCTCGCGCAAAGAGGCAAATACCACAAGCTGTATATGATACAGTACGAAAAAAATCACGCAAACACATAAAAAAAGGACGGGAAATCCCGTCCTTTTTTATGTCATTATTTTATACCGTCGGACCGCCGGAGCCGGGGCCGAGCCTTTGCGGAATTTCTCCGACTTTTTTTGCCCAGACAGCAACGCCATCGTTTGTCAGTCCCGTCAAAACGACTGTGGGGACGCCGTTTTCCGCATCCCACGCCGTAAGCGCCTTGCATTTCGCCGTATGTCCGCCGCCGAGGTCGATTTCGACACCGCAGTCACCGTCATGCTTCCACTTGATGCGAGTCAGGCTTGAGATATGCATCGTTCCGCCGGGCATTATCGTTGCCGGTGCGCTGCCGATAACGGTTTGAGGAATCGAGGGCGCAAGCGTGATCCATTCGTATCTGCCGCAGATTTCTTCGACGGGTATCGGTTGTATCGGCTCGCCTGCATAATTTTCGGGAGAAAGCATCGGCCAACCGTCCGCCGACCAAACGATTCGTCTTATATGCATCGTTGAATCTACCGGCTTATAGACGCCGTACGGTCTTATATGGCATACAAGATACCAACCGTCCTCGTCAACGAGCACGGAATTGTGTCCCGGCCCCATCCAGCCCTTCGAATTTTCAAAACGATAGCCTGCCGCGATCA
>CAYWAD010000118.1:0-3425 GCA_964456045.1 uncultured Lachnospiraceae bacterium | reverse complement strand
AAAACCAAAAGGACAAGGCTTTCGGTGTCAATGTTATATGTGAAGGCGACCCGCTTGAAATATATACAGATCGAGACGGTGAGGTGATTTTTAAGAAATATTCGCCGATAGGCGAGCTTAATTCGTTTGCGTCTCAATACGCTGAGACGTTGCACCGAACTTGCGGACTGAATGTTGCGATAGTGGATCGCGACGCGG
The DNA here is from genome assembly GCA_964456045.1 of uncultured Lachnospiraceae bacterium. Classification (GTDB taxonomy): domain Bacteria; phylum Bacillota; class Clostridia; order Oscillospirales; family CAG-272; genus DTU064. Next base: position 3,227 of record CAYWAD010000118.1, on the reverse strand, counting down.
TTATTTGCGTGGCGGGAATTTCAAAAAAAGATTATATCGACAGGAAAATTTCGCATGAGCTTGAGGCGATGACGGAGACGCGTCAGCTATACAAGCACAACAATTTTACGTCCGGCGGAGAAAAAATATATTTAACAGACGGTGGCGTGCATTATGTGCGTTGTGCGATGCCGATCATCGCGGAGGGCGATATTATAGGTTGCATCGTTTCGGTTGAAGCGGCGGACGCGACAAAGGCAATGCCGATCAACGACGACGTAGAGGTGAAGCTCATTGAAACAGCGGCGTCATTCCTTGCCAAACAGCTCGAAAGCTGAGAAGAAAACATCCGAAGCCCGAAAATTCGCAACAAAATACAACGCAGTTGACGCGGAAAGCGACAAGCCACTTGAAATAAAGGAGTATTTTTGCGAAAGACGCGGCGAGTACGTCGCACACGTCAGAGCCGTTGACGGCGGATATTTGTGTATGTCGGGTGAGTTTTGCTTGGAGGCATGCGAAGCCAAAAGAGCAGGCGATGGGATATGGTTTGGGTAATGTGTTTTTTTATCCTGATGTAGCTTGTACTGTAGTCCGTGACTTTAATCGAAAATCACAGCAAAAAGGGAGGTAAAAGCTTATGCTTTTACCTCCCTTTTTTATGCGAAAAACGAGTGATTGCCGATCGTTTCTATGAACTCTCGGTTTTTTCCTGCCCAAGATGTGTCTTTTATTGCAACCGCGCAGAAAAACAGAGCGTCCGAACGGTAGCGTTTGCCCTCCATGCAAAGTTTTGCTGCGATGACGGAGGCTTCGGTCGGGGTGTTGTAGACCGATCCCGTCGCGGCTGGGGTGAATTGAACTCCGTTTTTCATATCGAAGATCACGTCATATACTGTGTTTGGATACATGTCGGACGCGACTCTGTTGTATACGACGGTGCCGACTGCGATCTTGCCCTCAAGCGGCTCTCCGCGCGCTTCGGCGCTGATTATTCGTGAAAGCCAGTAGAGCTCCTCCGCGTCGTAGTATTCGTCCGCAGATTCGATAATGCCGTTCGCCGCACCGATACGGACACTATTGCTTTCTGCGAGCCATTCGACATCCGCGTTGAAAACGGCGGCAAGCGGACGAATCGCGACAAGCATTTTTCCGTCTTTTATGGTGTTCGGCGTGCCGCATGGGAGGCACCTGCCGTCGGCGATTATGTAGCTTTCTCCGAGTGTCGCGCTGACGGTGATTCCGAGATATTCCGCGTACGCGGTCTTTTCGTCGTCATCCCAGCTGACAACCGCGTTGCCGGATGTCATTTTGTCCATAAAAGCGCGAAACGGAACCACCGTTGTCGAATCGATCAGTTCGGTTTCACCGGTACAGAAGCTTTCGCCGTCGAGGGTTACGTCAATGTTAACGGCAAATGCGCCTATGGCAAAGGCGAATGCGAAAACGGCGACAAAGATCGCGACGGTAATTGTTTTTTCAGTTGATTTCAAGCTGATACTCCTTTCGTGACTTCTTTTGAAGTCATTTTTTACTGCTGGATTTTTATCGACTCCTTTCTCGTATAAGCTGATCGGGATCCCGATATGATTTTACCATTTTACGTTTTTTTCATCAACACAAACATTTTGCCTGAAATGGGATGATAATGCAATATCGGAGCGTTTGCGGATATTTCCGGTCAAAGTGGGGTTATTTACCGCGACCGAAAGACAGATCCGTGCATTTTTCGAGCTCTTTTGTCATCGCCGTAAGACAAAGGACATTGCAAATCGTCATAATTCCGACGGTCAGATCGGAAATTTGCCACATCAGCCGAGGAATAATAACGGCGCCGACAACGCTTGACGCGGCAAAACTCAAAAGATACGGCAGCTCAAGTCGCTTTTGAAATTTGAAATAGGAGAGGGCGGTTTTGCCGTAATAAAATTGAGCTATCAAAGTCGCGAAGACAAAAACGAAAACGATGAACACGAAAATCGGATTGCCGTAACGTCCGAACACGGTTGAAAAAAGCGTCGAAATCGTCGTGACGGCATCTTCGGAGGCGCAGATTCCGATTTTTTCGCCGATCAAAACCATGTACGCGGTGAAGGAGCATATGATGATCGTGTCCGCAAAGACTTCGAATATGCCGAGACAGCCTTGCGACATCGGGGAAGTCGCGTCGGCGCAGGCGTGTGCCGTGGGGGAAGTGCCGGAACCGGCTTCGTTTGTCAAAACGCCGCGCGTAACTCCGTAACGTATCGCACGCGAGACCGCAAATCCGCCAACTCCGCCGACCGCGGACGAAAAATCAAACGCTTCCGCAAATATGCGCGCGGTGACATCTCCGAGCAGCTCTATGTGTCTGAATATTATCGCAGTGCACATAAATATGTACAGCAACGAAGCAAGAGGAATCAGCTTTGCCGTGATTGATGAGATGCGTTTGGCGCCGCCGGAAACGATTGTCAGCGTTAAAACGGCGAAAATCACGCCGGTTGCGGCTCGCGGTATGCCGAGGGTCAGCTCTGCCGCGCCGGCAGCGGCGTTCACCTGCAAAATATTGCCCACCGTTAAGGAATTGAGCACGCACAGTATCGCGAAAAACGCGCCGAGCGCGAAACCGAGCGAGCCTTTTATGCCGTCGCTGATGTAAAAAGGAGCACCGCCGAAGCTGCCGTTTTTGTCCTTCCGACAGAAACGCACGGCAAGGGCGGTTTCAGCGTATTTGACGGACATCGCCACGATCGCGGAACACCACATCCAAAAGATCGAGCCCGCTCCGCCTACCGCAATTGCCGCCGTTACGCCTGTTATGTTTCCGACGCCGAGTGTGCCTGCGAGAGCCATCGACGCGGCACGAAAGGGCGAGATGCCGTCGCTTTTTTTGCTCAGCATCAGACGGCAGGTCTTGATAGGGTGAAGTATGTAAAAAAAACGAATTTTTGCGCCGAATGCCACTCCGGCTGCCAAAAGTACGGCAGGCATCAGTGTGCCGAAAAAAGCTGTGATCTGCTCGATAAACATTACCAAATCCCGTAAATAAACATCTTTTACGCTCATTTATATGAAATCGATGCTTGCTTTATGCGCACGAAGCGTTGTTTGCTTCATTTATATAATGTTGTCGGCAAAAACGGTGCAGTGAAATCGAATATGTAAACTAAATGTGAATAATGAAAAATACACTTGATTTTTTGACTCAGTAAGGCTAAAATAATACCATAAGTTAGCACTCGAAGCTTTTGAGTGCTAACGAACTG
>CAYWAD010000117.1:0-3459 GCA_964456045.1 uncultured Lachnospiraceae bacterium | reverse complement strand
AAAAGGCTGTGTCAGACATCGTCGCATCCGGAGCGGAACTTTCCGATCTCGGCGGCAGACGCCATCGCTACGCGCATTTCGGCTACGAATGTGCCGGAAAAGCGTATAATTTTACTGTACGGTCGGATTTTTCGGTTCATATCGGGCAGGATGGGAGCAGACTGCGCTGCGTTCCGATTGAGGAATATATTGATTTGGCGGAAAAGCTTTATTTGTCACAGTCCGTGCGTTTCGAACGCGCCGACTTTGATGTTGTAACGCGCTCTTGGCGCGCTTTACGTTATGCTTTTGTTGACGGCGTTGATTTTGTCGGATATGTTATTATTCGTCGGGACAAAGTTACCGAGCTTATCCTTTCCGATCCGTCACGATTGAGTGAAGCGGTAATGGCTATTTTCGATGCAACGCAGGAAAATCAGCTCACGCTTACAATGCGCGAAACGGATCCGCTTATGACTTATGCATATAAAATATATGATGGTATCTCCGTTCGCTCAAATGAGCAAATAGCGGTCTTTAACTTCAAAAAAACAGTGTATGCGTATTTGAAATATCTTTCAACATTGAAAACGCTTCCCGAAACGGAGCTTCCGTTCCGGATCATTCGAGAAGATGGCGAGGAATGTTTTACTGTCGCTGTACGAAACGGTGTGCCGACTGTCACGGACGGCGCAAATAGTCCGATCGTGCTGACTCAGCTTGAAGCGACAGCGTTCTTTTTCGGGCTTATATCTCCTGAAAGATCCGAATCGATTAACGCCGAGACACTATTTCCGCTTCCTTTCTTTATCCCCTCGCCAGATTGTGTATAATGTTCGAAAATATTTGTAAACATTCAAAAAACGTGTTCAATAATGCTTTGAAATGTGTTATAATAATTTACGTATACTGTGCGTATACGGTCGATTAAAAAATAAACAGTCGAAAGGGAATACTTTATGAAAAGAATAGTTTCGCTCGTGCTTTTTGCTGTCGTTACTATGTCAGCTATGCTGATGACATCCTGCGGCAAGTCAACGGAGCTTGAGGACTACGACCTTGAAAAATACATAACTATCGGTCAATATAAGGGACTGAAAATAAGCGAAACGGTTATCAGCGTTACGGATGACGATGTTGCAGATGTTGTTGACGATTTTCTTGATGAGTTTGCGGATACGGTTGAGCTTGGCGAAAGCGATACGGTACAGAACGGCGACACGGTTAAAATTACTTACACCGGAAAAATCAACGGCGAATATGATGATTTTGAAAACGGCGAGGTTTTCACCGAAGAAAAGGACGGATATGAGCTTGTTATCGGTTCCGGTAGCTTTATTGACGGATTTGAGAACAAACTTATAGGCTGGAGTGTCGGCGAAGAAAATGAATTTGACATTGTTTTTCCGAGCGATTACAAAAACAATGAATCGCTTCGCGGCGTAAAAGCGACTTTCACCGTTAAGATCCTGTCCGGCGAAAGAGATGTTTACCCCGAATATACGGATGAGTTCATCGCAGAAAAAACCGATTTTGAAACGATAGAAGAATTTGAAGCGAATATCCGTGAGGAGCTTCGCGAAGAAGCTGACGAAGATGAGCTTATCGCCGAAATCCAAGAGATTTGGGAGCAGATCGTTGCAAACACAACGGTAATCAAGTATCCTCAGGCGGTTGTTGACGCTCAGATCGATGAAGTTGTCAACGAATACAAGGCGTATGCCGAGTATTACAGCTTGACCTTCGAAGAATTGCTCACCAATTATTACGGTACGACGGAAGACGAATTTATGCTTGAAGTTGAGGCAGAATGCGAGCTTTACGTTAAGGAAGAAATGATACTCAGACGTATCGTTGAACTTGAAAACATCTCGATTTCCGACGAGGAATACGCTGAAGGTGCGGCTCAGTACGCCGCTGATAACGGTTTTACGGATGCAGCCGCAATTGAAGAATACTACGGCGCGGATGTCATCAAAGAAAGCCTGCTTTGGGACAAGGTTCTGCTTTATCTCGTCGAGGTTGCGGACATCCAGCCCGCAGAAGATTCTGCCGAATAATAAATGATTTTCATACCGACGCAAAGCTGTGTCGGTATGATTTTTGAAGGAGACTTTATGAAAAAGATTATTGCATTATTGCTTGCGCTTTCGATGCTTATTGCGACGTTTGTTGCTTGCTCCGATAAGGACAACGGAGATGACACTTCGACGGAAAGCGACACCTCAGCCGATACGTCGGAGGAGATAACGGAAGAAGAAATTAAAGCCGCGCTTGAAGCTTTGAACGTGTCTGATTATATCAAGCTCGGTGAGTACATCGGCGTTGAAATAAGCGACGTAACAATTGAGGTGACGGACGAGATCATTGAGGACACGATAAAATCGTTCCTTGAAGAATACGCGGATGAGTACAACCTCACAAAGGACGACATAACCGAGCTTGGAGATACGCTTGTTATCACTTACGTTGGCTATATCGACGACGAAACGACGGATAAATTTGAAAACGGCGAAAAATTCACCGAAGCGACAACAGGAAGCGATCTTGAACTTGGATCCGGTTCGTTTATTCCCGGCTTTGAGGACGCGCTTGTCGGTTACCACATCGGCGAAACCGTTACATTTAACGTTGTTTTCCCCGATGAATACAAAAACAATCCAGATCTCAGCGGAGTAAACACGAAATTTGAGGTTTACATACGATCCGCGACACGTATGATCAGTCCCGAATATACGGACGAGCTTGTTGCGGAAAACACCGACTACACTACCACCGAGGAGCATCGTGCGTATCTGATAGAGCAGCTTGAAATTGCCGCTGACGAAAAAGAATACAGCACAAAGGTGTCGGAGCTTTGGGAAAAGATTGTCGCAGCGACGGAAATTATTAAGTATCCCGAAGATATTTTGAGTTCCGCGGTTGAAATGACAATTTCGCAGTACGAAAGCTACGCGACTATGTGGTACGGTCTCACGCTTGAACAGCTGCTTACATATTATTACGGAACTGACGTTGATAAGTTCACTGCGGAAATAACGGAAGAATGCAAGACTTACATCGTTGAGGAGCTTATTCTTGCCGAAATAATAAAAGCTGAGAGCCTCAAACTTAATGACAGAGAGTACGCGGAGGCGGCTAAGGTGTACGCGGAAAAATTCGGACTTGACGGCGTTGATGAGCTTGAAGCGGAATACGGCGCGGACGTTGTTGCCGAAAACATCCAGTGGGACAAAGTTTGCGAATTTTTGCTTGAAAACGCGGTTATTTTGCCCGTATCGGACGAGGAAACCGACGCTGAATAAATTATAAATGAAAATAAAAAATCCCGATCTTATGATCGGGATTTTTGTTTATAAGCTTACGCCTTGAGGTTAGCTTCGAGCTTAGCGAGTTCTTCGTACATTTCAGCGGGAACATGATCGCCGACCTGTGCGTAGAATTCCTTGATGTTTTCAACATCTGCGAGCCAAGATTCCT
>CAYWAD010000116.1:0-3500 GCA_964456045.1 uncultured Lachnospiraceae bacterium | reverse complement strand
AGACGTGTTGTAAAAGCGGACGGAAGCGAGCTCTTTACGCTCGGTATCACACTTGATATGACGGAATTTGAGGTTGACGGACATTATTATGTCGTTTGGTCGCAAAGACGCTACAATCCGTTTGATTTCGGCGCGTGGCTCATGCTTGCGGAGATAGATCCCGATGAGCCGTGGAGACTTATCACCGAACCCGTTACCATTTCCAAACCCGATTACGGCTGGGCGAACAACCATACCTTCGTTGATGAAGGCCCATACCCGATTTTGACCGATAAAAAGATCATATTGACCTATTCCGCGTCCGCGGTTGACGAAACTTACGTCGTAGCGATGCTTTCCGCGGAGTACGGCAGCGATCTTCATGATCCCAAATCGTGGACGAAGATCAATTATCCGCTTATGTCCTCCGCTACGGTTCCCGGCGAGTTCGGAACAGGACATAATGCCTACGTCACGGACGACGAGGGCGATATGTGGAACGTGTATCACGGTCGTCCCGGCGTTCATATGCCGAGATGCTCCGGAGTTCGCAGAGTCCATTTCGACATTGACGGCGACCCCGTACTCGGACTTACCGAGGAAAAGGACCTTTCGCCCGCGCTTGCCGCGGTTACGGTTGAAGTAACGGTAAAATAAAAGAAAAGGAAGAAAAGAAAATGACATATAATTCACCGCTCGTGCCTCAGAGGGCAGACCCGTATATCTATAAGCATACGGACGGATATTATTATTTTACGGGATCCGTCCCCGCGTATGACGGAATTGAGCTTCGTCGCTCCAAAACCGTAAACGGACTTACGGACGCGGAGGGAGTAATGGTTTGGCATAAGCACGATTCCGGCGTTATGTCCAAGCACATTTGGGCACCCGAACTGCATTTCCTGGACGGTAAATTCTATCTTTATTTCGCCGCAGGCGAAGCAGAGGACATCTGGAAGATACGTCCTTATGTCCTTGAGTGCGACGGCGACCCGATCACGGGCAATTGGCGCGAGCTCGGTATGATTCAGCGTGCAGACGATGACATCGTTTCGTTCACCGGCTTCTCCCTTGATGCGACGATATTCGAGCATAAGGGCGAGCGCTACTATATTTGGGCGGAAAAGACCTCGTTTGGTAACGGACATCTCGCATCTAACCTTTACATCGCGAAAATGGAGTCTCCTTGGAAGCTTAAGACGCCCGGAATGCTCCTCACCACACCCGACTACGATTGGGAACGCATCGGTCATTGGGTTGATGAGGGTCCTGCTGTGCTTGCCAAAAACGGAAAGATCTTCGTTACGTTCTCATCGTCGGCAACGGGCGCTTGCTATTGCATGGGCATGATGGAGGCGGACGAAAATGCAGACCTTCTTGACCGTAACAGCTGGACAAAATCTCGTTATCCCGTCCTTGAAACAGACGCGGAAAAGGGCATTTACGGCCCCGGACATAACAGCTTTACAGTTGCCGAGGATGGAGAAACTGTGCTTTGCATCTATCACGCACGCCCCTATGAAAAGATCGTGGGTGATCCGCTGTACGATCCCAACCGTCACGCACATGTTATGGAAGTGACCTTCGACCGCGACGGCAAGCCGGTATTTGAGTACAAGTAATATGGGAAGCCGTTCTTCGGATTTTGTAAGTAAATATTTGGGCCTGAAAAGAAAGCTGTTTGATAAGGTTTATTCGGGCTTGAACGATATGCAAAGAGATGCGGTAACGACAGTGTCGGGACCGCTTCTCGTTCTTGCGGGCGCAGGAAGCGGAAAAACGACCGTCCTTGTAAAAAGAATAGTACATATAATCAAGTACGGACGGACGTATGAGTCGGAGTATGTGCCTGAAAGCGCGGATGATGCGGCACTTTTGCGATACGAATACGCGCTTCAATATATGTCCGCGGAGGAGATAGAAAATTACGTCCTGCCGGAATTTAAGCTTGATCCGTGCCCTCCGTGGGCGATGCTCGCCATAACCTTTACCAATAAAGCGGCAGGCGAGATCAAAGCAAGGCTCGCGGCTGCGCTCGGAGAGGGCGAGGGGGCGGCAAACGAGATTTGGGCAGGTACGTTCCACTCGATCTGTATGCGTATTCTCAGACAAAACGGAAAGCTTGTCGGCTTGCGTTCCGGCTTCACAGTGTACGATACGGATGACGCGAAGCGTCTCATTTCCGACATAATGAAAACCCTCAACATCGACGATAAAACGCTCCCGATAAAAACCGTAATGAACACGATCTCGCGTGCCAAGGATAAGCTTCAGACGCCGGAAAAATTCTCCGCCGTTTCCGTGGGGGATTACCGTAACGAGAAGATCGCGGAGATATATCGCATCTACGCGTCGCGACTTTTGGAATCGAACGCCGTTGATTTTGACGATATTGTTATGCATACGGTAAATCTGTTGCGTGATCATGAGGATGTGAGGGAATATTATCGTAAACGCTTCCGATATGTGTCTGTTGACGAGTATCAGGATACAAACAAGGCTCAGTTCGTGCTGACGGCGCTGCTTACAGGCGCGCATAACAATCTTATGGTTGTCGGAGACGACGATCAGAGTATATATCGCTTTCGCGGCGCAACGATAGAAAATATTCTCGGATTCGACAGAGAATACGGTGATGTCAAGGTTATTAAGCTTGAGGAAAATTACCGTTCCACAAAAACTATTCTTAACGCGGCAAATGCCGTGATCGAGCATAATACGGGCAGAAAAGGTAAAACACTTTGGACATCCGGTGACGACGGAGATAAGATAGTTCTCCGCGAGCTTGAAAATCAGAATGTGGAAGCTAAGTTTATCACCGATACTATTGAAAGCATGGTGTCGGCAGGCGCGAAATACAAGGATTTCGCCGTTTTGTACAGAATGAACGCGCAGTCATCCCCGCTCGAAACGGCTATGGCGAAAGCCGGCATACCGCACCGCCTGCTCGGAAGTATCCGTTTTTATGACAGAAAAGAAATCAAGGATATAATTTCGTATTTGTGTCTTCTTGTTAATCCGAATGACGGACTCAGACTTAAACGTATTATAAACGAACCTAAGCGAAACATCGGTGCAGCATCACTCGCAGCGGCGGAGGAGATTGCATTCGCGGAGGGGAAATCGCTTTACGAGATTGTCAGTTCCGCAGGCGGCTACATTGCGCTCGCAAGAAAAGCGGCGGCGTTTTCCGAGTTTGCACGACTGATAGAGTCGCTTCGAGAGTTCGCGAAAGACGCGACTGTTGCCGAGACGATCGAGCGCACGGTTGAACTGACGGGATACCGCAAGATGCTCGTTGACGCGGGCGAAGCGGAAAAAGATCGTGTCGAAAACGTCGATCAGCTTATCGCAAACGCATACGAGTACGATAAAACGGAGGATGCAAGTCTGTCCGGTTTCTTAGAAGAAGTCGCGCTCGTTTCCGAGGTTGACAAATACGACGAGGACGCGGATGCCGTCGTGCTGATGACGGTGCACGGCTCGAAAGGACTTGAATTCCCCGTTGTGTTCTTGCCCGG
>CAYWAD010000115.1:0-3541 GCA_964456045.1 uncultured Lachnospiraceae bacterium | reverse complement strand
GAGATTTCATCATCGTCTGTAAAATAGCCGTCTGCCGTGCCGCAGATCTGAAGCCCCGGATATTTCTCCGAGAGCCGGGAGGCGGCTTTTTCCGCAACGCCGGGTTTTCCACCAAAAATGAAAAGCCGATAGCCGCGCTCAATGGCAAGCGGCAGAATGTTTTCGCCGAGTTCCACTCCGGGCACACGGCCGCCGATCGGCCGCCGAAGAATCTTTAATGCGTAAATGACGCCGATACCATCCGGAATCACGAGGGAAGCGCCATTGACAGCAGCCATAATCTCCGGATCCCGCCTGCAAAAGCTGATGATCTCCGGATTCGGCGTGACAATATAAGCGGGCGAATCCGTTTCCACCAATGTCTCCACCGCGTGAATGGCACCGTCCATGGTAATGTTATTCAAACCGACGCCCAAAACGTCAACCCGTTGCTCCGAACCAGTCAAATCGGCGCCTCCTTTCAGCAGTCTATACCAACCTATCCTATATTTTACTGCTAAAATGTGAAATAGTCAACCGGCATCATAAAAAAAACAACGACCGACGCATGGATGGATCCGGGGAAATGCTTGCAACCGGAAAATAAATATGATATAATTACCGGAAAATCAGAGGAGGAGTGACGGAATATGGAGGAAAATTCGAAAAAGTCGGTATCATTGCTGATGAAAAAAATCCCGGGTTATCTGCGAACGACCTTCCTTTCCTCGTTGACAGCAGGTCTGCTGACCCATCTGTATCTGCTGACCAATAAGCTTCCCAACCACGATGATATCAGTCACCTGTTCAGCTGTACCTATGGTGCGGAGTCTGGTCGATGGCTGCTGCCGACGGTGCTGCATCTCAGCGGCGATTTCAGTACGCCGTGGCTTAATGGTCTGTTGTCTGTATTCTGGTTGTCAGTGGCAGCCTGCTTTGTGGTTGAGCTGTTTCGCATTCGCCGCCCGTTTTTTTGTGTGTTGACGGCGGTGTGGATGGTTGCGTTTCCATCGGTTACGTCTACGCTGACCTATATGTTCACGGCCGACGGTTATTTTCTGGCGTTGGCCATGGCCTGTGCGGCAGCTTTCTGTGCAGACCGGTTCCGATATGGTTCGCTGATCGGCGTATTGCTGATCGTTTGTTCCATGGCGATTTACCAAAGCTATTTTGCGGTGTCAGCGGCGCTGTGTGTGGGCGTTCTGCTGTTGGAGCTTCTTGACGGCTCCCGACTGCGACAGGTGATTGGCCGGGCAGTGCGTCTCTTCCTGACGTTGTTGGCCGGAATGCTGCTATATCTGCTTTCCGTCCGAATCAGTCGGCTCTGTGTGACGCTGACGGATTATAAGGGAATCAATACAATCGGTCAGATTTCGCTGTCGGAGTTGCCGTCGCTGATTGCAGAGACCTACAGCCGCTATGCGGACTTCTTTGTGAAAACCGGCGCACCGCTGCATTCTGTGGCACTCCGAGTGATGTATGTGCTCAGCGCGGTGTGTGCTGGCATTCAGTGGATTCGAATCGGAGTCCAGCGTGGCTTTCGGGTTGGCAGCTGGGCACTGTCACTCCTGATTCTGGCTGCATTCCTGCTCGCAGCAAACATTGTTACCATCATGTCGCCGACCCAAACGCCTCACCTGCTGATGTTGTACGGGCTGTGCCTGGTGCCGGTTTTGATGCTGTCTCTCTGTGAAGCTGCCGCCCGGGCTGCTGATTCGGCGATCGTGTGGAAGACGGTGCTGCATCGAATCTGCACACTCATCACAGCACTGACTCTGGCCTGGGGCGGAGGATCCTACGCGGTGGCAGCCAATCAGGCGTACCTGAAGATCGACATTTCTTTCCGGTCGTTGAATGCTCTTTCCACACGGCTCCTGTCTGCCATTGAACAGACCCCCGGGTATTATGCAGGTCTTCAGGTAGTTTTTGCCGGACATCCGGCTTCCATGCTATATGGAGATCCAACGCCGGAACTCTCCGACTTTGAATGGATGGGTGTTTTTTCCATGCAGGATTACCTGGATACTTATACTTATCCCGCCTATCTGAAAGCTTACCATGGCTTCACCGGCGAAATTCATACCGTCACATCCGATGTGGCAATCAGATTGATGCAGCGGGAAGACGTGCAGAATATGCCGGCTTACCCGTCAGATGGTTCTGTCCGCGTGATTGGCAACTGCGTGGTCGTTCACTTCCGATGGTAGGAAAACAAAGGAAACGGCAAAAAAAGCAAAAACAAAACCGCTGGAACAGCCAATTGCCTTTCCAATCGTCAGCAGATCCTCTTGTTTTTCCCATATCGGCGGTGACAGGCGACGAACAGGTTCCAGGCTTCTCATTCTGACAGGGGGGATTTCTCTCCGAGATCTCCTGTTGTCCGAGAAAGCCGTTTTTTCGAACCAAAGGGTTTTGATTTCAGGGCGGTTACTGACGAGGACATTCAATTCCTTGAAGACCTCATCAATCACCGACCCAGAAAATGTCTCGATTGGAAAACCCCAGCTGAAGTTTTTCAGGAATCTGTTGCACTTGCTTGACTTTCTGCCGTGGGGAGGTTATCCAACAGCGTAGCTATGGGTGAGGCTCTCACACAGAAAAGCCAACGCGTCTCCCTTTTACACAAGGGAGCCCTGAAAATTGCCTGATGTGAGCGGTTGTGGGTAAGACGCTAACAGAGAGCAGCCAGAAAGCCTACCGCCAAGGATGGGAAAGGCCGGAGAAAGAACATTGGACTGCCAACGCGCCTCCCTTGTGCAAAGGAAGGCGGTGCGATGCAGTCGCGCCGGAGGGATTGCTGTTTCCCAGACTGTCGCTTTTCTTCTTCATTTTTCCACAAGATACCGGCAGTTCCCCGTCCTTCTTATACATGGGTGCTTTTCTCAAAAAAATGGCCAATTGAGAGCAGAACACGACAACGTCCTGAAAAGTCTGCTTTCTTCTGAGCCTGCATACGAAAAGGTCGTGTATCGCAACGGATACACGACCTTTTTTCTGCTTGACGGCCAAGGCTCAATCGGGTTGGTCGATTTCTGAATGGTTGGGTGCTCACCACACCGTGGCAGCTCCACAACGATTTTGCTATTTCTTGCAGCCACAGCCGCAATTGTTGTCTGCGCCATTGTCCGGCGGGAAAAATTCGCTGGTTGGGAAGCGGAACCGTGAAAACAGATCGCAGGCATCATTTTCCATAGCACTCGGACATTCTTTTTCCGGAATGCAGTAATCGGTTCCCGGAACAAGCAGCTGCGTGTCGCGCTCCAGCCGCATCATGGAGAACTGGCCGAGAGAAACATACAGACGGCGTGTATCATCACCGGGAACGAACGGGGAACGGAAACAGGTGCAGATGGCATCCGGCACTTCCCCACAACTGCAGGATTCACAACCGCAAAAATGATCACATGCCTCTACAACGCGACAGGAAAGCACAACGGGATCAACGGCCTCAATGGTAGCGATTGGCAGGTTGGTTCGGGGGCGAAGCTGGATATCGTCCCCTGTTGTCGCGACCATCTGCGAAGAAAATGTTTTGGCTTTTCCCTCACTGCCATACAGAATG
>CAYWAD010000114.1:0-3563 GCA_964456045.1 uncultured Lachnospiraceae bacterium | reverse complement strand
CTGTGTGCTCACCGACGATAAACTCACCGAGGCAAAGCACGTTTGCGTTGTTGTGCGCTCTTGTAAGTCCTGCACTGATCGTTTCGGAGCAACAAGCCGCGCGTATTCCCTTGTGCTTGTTTGCCGCCATAGACATTCCTATACCCGTACTGCACACAAGCACACCGAAATCGCAGTCTCCGGAAGCAACAGCTTCGCAAAGCGGATGCGCGTAATCGGGATAATCTACGGAATCGGCGCTGTTCGTGCCGAAATCGACCGTCTCGATGCCCTTTGCCTGCAAATGAGCAACAAGCTTGTCTTTAAGTTTGAATCCGCCGTGGTCGGCGGCAAATGCGATTTTCATATATTTCACCTCATATAAAATTAAATTGATCGGCGTAATTTGTCATTTGATGCCATGCTTTTCGTTGTACTCCCTTTCCGCCTGCGACAAACGCAGATATGACGGAGAAAGCGAAATATCGTCCATCAGCTCGCCCTTTTCAGCCATACGCGCCGCAACCGCCGCAACGGACACGGCAGAATGTGCCCTTAACGATGTGGGCGTTTCCGCAAGCGAAATCAGCTTATCTTTTAGGCGCGGATACGCAACGTCATAACCGTCACCAACGAGGTAAACGGGGCAATCGAAGCCGAAATTTGCAAGCATTTCGCCCAGCTCATCGACAGACATCGCATCGTCGGGCGTGAGTCGTTTGGTTTCGCCGTTCCTGACGTCGAACGTCGCGGTATAGACCTGACCGCGCCTTGCGTCCATGACGGCGCAAGCGATTCCATTCAGTCCGTGCAAATTTTCGGCAAGCGCCTCCAAGGTTGAAACTGCGGCGCAGCATTTGCCACGCCCGAACGCAAGCCCCTTTATCGTTGCCGCGCCGATTCTGACTCCCGTAAACGAGCCGGGGCCTGCCGCGCAAGCGAACACGTCGGGATCGGATGGGGTTAGCTTCAAAGATTTAAGCAGGAAATCAACGGACGGCAAAAGCTGCTCACTGTGCGTGTTTCCTGTGTGCAAATTAACCTCGCCGACAAGAGCGCCGTTCTGCCAAACTGCCGCAGACGCTTCCTTTGCCGTTGAATCTATTGCAAGAATAAGCATATTTTTTCCTTTCGGTAAAACTATTTGACGTAGATAATGCGGATATGTCTCGGTTCGTCCGCCGAACCGCTGACAGTGACCTCCCAACGAGGCGCCGGAAGCTCGCCTTCGGCATTTTCGCTCCACTCCGCAACGGAAATTCCGCTTTCGATATAATCATAAAAGCCAACCGAGTACAGATCGTCCGCGTCGGAAATTCTGTACAAATCGAAATGATACAGCGGAAGTTTGCCGCGTTTATATTCGTTTACGATAGCGTAAGTGGGCGAGCGAACCTGACTTCCCGGAGAAAGCACAGCCGCAAGACCACGCACAAATGCCGTCTTTCCTGCGCCGAGGTCGCCTTTCATCGCAATGAAAACGGGATTTTCCTCGGAATCAAGGATGTTTCTGCCGAGATTTGCGCCGAGCGCCTCGGTTTCCTCAACCGAGCCGGACACCACCTCAAACGGCACATCGCCTGCCAATTTGGTTTCGTTTTTTATCATAAATTTATTTTACTCTCGTTTATCTGCCTTATACATTAACATTATATCACCGAGACGAAGCAAAATCAACTGTATTACGGTGCGTATTTTCTTGAAAAGCGCCGAAATATGTGATATACTCAAATCAAAAGGCGAAAGGAAACGGCTATGTATAAGCGTATCGTCGAGCTGCTTTTGGCAATTATTGCCTGCTCATCTGTTCTTTCCTGCAAGGACGCTTCGGAAACTGAAATCTCTGTCGCTGCCTCGGATGCAAATTACATCGCAGCCGTAACTAAGCTTTCCGAGGATGAAGCGCTCGCACTGTATCAAAATCTTATCGCTTGCGGCATGAGCGAGGGCATCAAATACATCACAAAATGGACCGAGGACGACAAAATTTTCTATCGCGTCCGCACATCGGCAGAAGTGCTTGAAATCTTTCCGCAAGAGGACGGCTCGTTTGAGATCGTGCCCGTTCTGCTTGCCGAAACGGACACCGCCGAAACCGAAGCTCAAACGCAGACTTCGGGCGGAATTGCCGTGGTCATCAACGTAAAAACAAAGAAATTTCATTATCCCGATTGCAGAAGCGTCGCTTCGATGAAGGACGAAAACAAGCTTGCGCTCTCCGTCGCTGACATTGGCGAGTTGTACGAGCTCGGTTATTCGCCATGCGGCATCTGCATTTACACGGAGGAAACCTCAAGCGCGGAATAATCCCCGTTTTTCCGTCATATAGTCAAAAGAACAGCTTCTTTTCGATAGAAGCCTCTTTTTGAAAGGCGGAATTTTTATGGCAACGGTCAAAAGTGCATCCGACACGAAAACGATCCTCAAATTTATCCTCGTTTCGCTCATCATATCCGCAGTTACGCTGATACTCGGTGCCGCGGCGCAGCTATTGTCGCAGTCCTACGAGGACACGTTAGCACCGGCAAAAAAGCTCGACGTAACCGTTGTTATCGACGCGGGGCACGGAGGTGAGGACGGAGGCTGCATCGGCGTGGACGGGACGCTCGAAAAAGACGTTAATCTTGACGTTTCGTGCCGAATCCGCGACATTTTGTCCTCTGCCGGTATACACTGCGTTATGACGCGCACGGATGACACAATGCTCTACGATTTTTACGGCGAGCTTGAAAATTACACGGGGCAAAAAAAGACTTACGATCTCAAAAACCGTCTGCGCATAGGAAACGAACACGAAAACGCCGTTTTCGTCAGCATACATATGAACTCGTTTCCGCAGTCCTCGTGTGAGGGCGTGCAGGTTTATTATTCTCCGAATCACGCAAGCTCCGTATCTCTTGCCGAGGCTATTCAAGCGTCGGTTAAGACATACCTACAGCCGAAAAACGACCGCGAGATCAAACGCGCCGGCTCATCCATATACATACTCAACCGAATCTCCCGTCCGGCTATACTCGTCGAATGCGGATTCCTCTCAAACCCGAACGAATGCGCTCTGCTTAACGACGACGATTACAAGCAACGTCTCGCACTTTGCATTTCGTCCGCGATTGCGGAATTTGTCTTGTCGGATGCACAAATAAATTAAAAACGGAAGAAAAAAATGAAAGCTAAAACTGTCTACGTTTGCTCAAAATGCGATTATCAATACCCGAAAAAGCTCGGTCGCTGTCCTCAGTGCGGAGAATTCGGCTCTTTCGTCGAGGAAACTTACGAGCCGCCTGTTATGCAGTCTGCATCCAAAACTCGCCGTGCGTCGAATTTTTCGGGCGGAGAGGACGCGGCACCGATTTCGTCAACGGTACACGATGAATGTCTGCGCAGTCCCACAGGCTATGCCGAACTCGATCGCGTGCTCGGCGGCGGTCTTGTGACCGGCTCTGTCGTCTTGATCTCCGGTGAGCCGGGAATCGGTAAATCGACACTCCTGCTTCAAATCTCGGACGTACTTGCACGCGGTCGCAAGGTACTGTATGTCTCCGGCGAGGAATCCTCGTCGCAGATAAAGCTTCGTGCGTCAAGGC
>CAYWAD010000113.1:0-3580 GCA_964456045.1 uncultured Lachnospiraceae bacterium | reverse complement strand
AAGGGTTCCTTACCGATGAAAGCCTTGATCGCATCCTGAACTGCGGGGATTCTTGTCGAACCGCCGACGAGAAGCACCTTATCTACATCGGAGGGCTTGAGACCTGCGTCAGAGAGTGCCTGACGTGTCGGCCCCATTGTCTTTTCAACGAGATCTGCGGTAAGTTCATTGAACTTAGCACGTGTAAGAGTTCCGTCGAAGTGCTTAGGGCCTGTTGCGTCTGCTGTGATGAAGGGGAGGTTGATGTTTGTGGACATCATACCTGAAAGTTCGATCTTTGCTTTTTCAGCAGCTTCCTTGAGACGCTGGTGCGCCATCTTATCTTTTCTGAGGTCGATACCAGCGTTTTCGCGCATGAATTCGTTTGCGATCCAATTGATGATTCTTTCGTCGAAGTCATCGCCGCCGAGACGGTTGTTACCTGCGGTTGCGAGAACTTCGAAAACGCCGTCGGAAATTTCGAGGACTGAAACGTCGAATGTACCGCCGCCAAGGTCGAAGATCATTACCTTCTGATCATTTTCCTTATCTATTCCGTACGCAAGAGCAGCCGCGGTAGGCTCATTGATGATTCTCATAACATCAAGACCTGCGATCTTACCTGCGTCCTTCGTTGCCTGGCGCTGTGCGTCGGAGAAATAAGCGGGAACCGTGATAACCGCCTGAGTAACGGTCGTTCCGAGGAACGCTTCCGCGTCAGCCTTCAATTTCTGAAGTATCATCGCGGAAATCTGCTGAGGTGTGTAGTCCGTTCCGTCGATGGAAACCTTACGAGAGGTACCCATATCGCGCTTGATGGACATAATTGTGCGGTCGGGATTGGTAATAGCCTGACGCTTTGCAACCTGACCTACAATGCGTTCGCCCGTCTTGGAGAATGCAACTACGGAAGGGGTTGTTCTTGCTCCTTCGGGATTGGGGATAACTGCTGGTTCGCCGCCCTCAAATACTGCTACACAAGAGTTTGTAGTACCGAGATCTATACCTATGATTTTTGCCATTTTGTTTTTCCTCCGAAAAATAATATATTATAATTGATTTTGTTGGCTTAAATTTATTTTTTCACCGACAGCAATGCTCTATGCTTCTTCGGCAACAGTGACCATCGCAAAGCGAAGCACTTTTTCACCGCGCTTATATCCGCGCTGGAGCACATTGACGATCGTTCCGGCTTTCGCTTCAGGATCGCTGACCATCATAACCGCGTTATGGAAGTTCGGGTCAAATTCTTCGCCCGCTTCTCCGAATGTTTCTATTCCGAGAGACGTAAGCGTTTCGGGAACGCCTCCGAGAATCATTTTTACGCCGTCCGCGAGCTTTTCGGGATCCGAATACTGCGCCGCACGTTCGAGATTGTCTATCGTGGGAAGCAGTTTACGAACAGTATCGAAACAAGCGTCGTCATAAACGGCTTCGCGCTCACGTTGACTGCGTTTTCTGAAGTTCTCATATTCCGCCGCCATTCGGAGATATTTGTCGTTTGCCTCGGCAAGGCGCGCCGCAAGCTCATCGTTTTCTTTTTTCGCCTTTTCAAGCTCGGATTTGATCGTTTTGAGTTGCTTTTTCGAATCCTTATGCTTGGTTTCCGGCTCCTCCGTTTCGGGACACTCCGTTTCCTTTTCGGCAGCTTCATCCGAAGCGGCATTTTCGTCAATTTCTGTTTTATTGTTCTTTTCTTCTGTCATTTCCCACCTCAAATATCGTTCACCGCAACCGGTGCCGTTTTCTCATTTTTCATTCGTCGAGCTATCATCAAGCGAAACCTCACCCGGCGGAAGCATCGCCCTACCGGATTCGTCCGAAATGCTTCCCGCGATCTCCTCGATCAGACGTATCGTTCTGCTGTAATCCATTCGCCGCGGTCCTACGATCGCAATCGCGCCGACAACCTCGCCGCCGCGTTTTATCGAACGCAATATCAACGATGAATTACCGTGTTCGTCAACGGAGTTTTCGCTTCCTATATATACGTTTACATCGTCATCGTCGGCATCCGACACAAGCCTGACTATGTCATCGTGCTTATCAAACATCGTAAGAAGATCTTTCACGGAATCAACGCTTGAATACTCCGGATACGAGAGCAGATTATTGACACCCTCCACATGAACATCCCCTCCGACCTCGTGCATCGCTTCATAAAGTGCCTTCATAACACTTCCGATAACGGGAGATGCGCTTCCCATCAGATCCTCCATCGTCATAATAACGGGGAGAGTTATCGTTTCGGCGGGCACATTTGCGATATGCTCATTCAGCACATCGGAAAGAAGTGACACATTTTGACGAGTAAGCCTTACCGTGCTTTTCACGCGAACGGTTTTTACATTATCTTCGGAAAACATTATCACCAAGAGCAATGCATAATCGTTCAAATAAACAGTCTCATAACGTTCCGCGACGTTTCGGCTTCGTTTCGGTTTAACCGCCAACGCAGTGTAATTCGTCATCGCACTTGCAAGCTTTGTTGCCGTTTCGAGAATGGAATCAAGCTCCGACATTTTCGACGCAGTCATGAGTTGGAGTGTCTCAAGCTCTCGCGTCGTCATTTCATATCTGTCGCGCAGCATATCAACGTAAAATCTGTATCCGAGCTCTGTCGGAACGCGTCCGGCAGATGTATGCGGAGATTCGAGATAACCGCTTTCCTCAAGGAACGCCATTTCGTTACGTATCGTTGCAGACGAATATACCTTATCTCCGAGATTGGTAAGAGCTTTTGATCCGACCGGCTCGCCGTTTTTGATATGCGAATCAACGATTTCACGCAAGATCATCTTTTGTCGATCTGTAAGTTCACCGCGATAGCGCTCTATGTCTCTGTGTGCCATCTATCGTCTCTCCCTTCTCCTTACGTTTCCCGTGTTCGAGCTGCAAAAACCGTTTGTTTACTTGTGGCAGTTTACTTCCGAACTTGCTTTAGCACTCTTTTGATATGAGTGCTAAACTTCGTATATAATTTACCACGTCCTTATGATTTTGTCAAGGGGCACGCAAAAATATTTGTAAACAAATTGTGTCTTTCACTTACTTTCCGCCGATAACGCAAAAAGGAGCCGCAAAAATAATCTTTTGCAGCTCCGTTAGGTCATCAAAGCCTTGTTTTCAAATATCGTCCCGTATACGACGCTTCAACCTGCGCGATTTCCTCCGGCGTGCCTGTTGCAACGATCGTTCCGCCGCCGTCACCGCCCTCCGGACCGAGATCTATTATCCAATCCGCCGTTTTGATCATATCGAGATTATGCTCGATGACAATAACGGAATTTTTGGCATCAACCAGACGATGAAGTATGCCGATAAGCTTGCCGACATCGTCGGTATGAAGTCCCGTCGTAGGCTCATCAAGGACGTAAACGGTACGTCCCGTGTCACGTTTCGACAGTTCCGTCGCCAGTTTGACTCGCTGAGCCTCGCCGCCGGACAATGTTGTTGACGGCTGACCGAGTTTGACATATCCGAGACCGACGTCAAACAGCGTAGCAAGTTTTCGTCTTATTTTCGGATGCTCCGAAAAGAATGACAGTGCTTCTTCGACAGTCATGTTCAAAACATCGTTGATGTTTTTGCCTTTGTATTT
>CAYWAD010000112.1:0-3594 GCA_964456045.1 uncultured Lachnospiraceae bacterium | reverse complement strand
TTTAACTTCATTTAATTTGAATAAATAGACATCATATAATTTGGCGTTCTATATTTTACCACAATATACTGGATTATCTAAAATAAGTTTAACAGTATGCCCACTCCACATTTCTAATGTTCCATTTTGTCTTACTACTTTTTTAATTCCTTGAAGATTTAAATATTTTGCAATACCACCATAACCAATATTAGAGTTTCCGTACATATCATAAATAATCTTAATTACTTCAGCTTCTTCATTTTGGATATATAAATGATTATTTTCTAAATAATATCCATAAGGTGCAAATCCACCATTCCATCCACCTTGACGTGCTTTTTCTCTTCTACCATTCATTGTTTGTTCTAAGATGTTTTCTCTTTCAATTTCTGTTACTGCTGATAATACCGAAATTAATAGTTTGCCACTAGCCTGTGATGAATCAATTCCTTCTTCAACACATATTAAGTTAATACCATAAGATTGTATTAATTCTAGTGAGTTCAAAATATCAGAAGCATTTCTACCAAATCTTGATAACTTATACACCAAGATATAATCAATTTCTAATCCACCTTTAATATCACTTAATAATCTTTTAAATTCTGGTCTTCCATCAATTGATTTACCAGATTTACCAGCATCTTGATAAACATCAATAATAGGCATTTCCTCTAAGTTAGCAAAACGCTCCAATCTATTTCTTTGTCCATCTAAACTGAACCCATCTACTTGTATTTCTGTACTAACTCTTAAGTATAAAACGCACTTTTTACCTTCTCTATACATTGTTTACCTCCTCAATTATTTCTTTAAAATTTCTTTGCCATATTTTTCAACAATCCTAGCAAGAACATTTACAAATTCGTTTAATGCTTCTTTTTGTTCAGAAGTCATTTTGTTTTCTTCCTTAGAATGTGTATTATTATTTTCTAATTGTAATTTTTCTTTATTTTCTATAAGTTGTCCTCCTCGTATAATAGTAATTGATATTAATAATATCAATTATTAATATCATTAATTAAAAATAGTATGAATTAGGTTCCTTTTATGATAAACTATATATATAGTTTGAACTAGGTAAAGTGCTTTTCCTCCTTGCAACTTTAGATTGCTTTGAAAGCTAGCAAACCTACTTGTGTGTTTAAGTTCTTACTCGGAAGCTGTACCTCTGTTTTTAATTAATCGCATTTTATAATTAATAAACAAGTTTTTATATTGCGAGGTTGTTGTTTACACTCAAGATTAGGAACCATTTTCATACTATAAAATATTTTTAGTCTTGAGGTGTTTTATGAACAATGCCATTTTATCTACTCTTTTTATTGGAATTGATGTTGATTCAACTTACAATGTTGTTCACATGATGAATTTCAACCAAAAAGATTTAAATCATTTTAAAGTCAAAAATGGCTTAAACGGTGTAACAGATATTAAAAACAAAACTATTGAAACTATTAAGAAAAATAACTTTACTAATATTATTTTTGTTTTAGAGTCGATTAGTATTTATGCTTTTCATACTGCTACTTTTCTTTCGTGTAATGAAGAACTTTTAATCTATAATCCTAAGGTTTATTGTATAAACCCTAAAATATCTTGTAACTATCGAGCAAGTTTTGCAGATACGGATAAAGATGATTTCACCGATGCAAAACTCCTTGCAGATCTTGCAAGAGTTGGACGTTGTGATAAATTAACTCCTTGGAAAGGAGCACAATTCCTCGCTTTACAACGTTTAACTCGTCATCGTAAGCATTTAGCTGATATGCTCGCTCGTGAAAAAAATTATGTTTTGAATAATATATTCCTTAAATTTTCAGGTATTTGTACTGCTTCAAATTCTGAATCACCATTTTCTGATATGTACGGAGTAACATCTATGTCTGTACTAACTGAATTTTTATCTCCAGAAGATATTGTTAATACTCCTATAGACAAACTAGTAAAATTTGTTAATGATAAAAGTAATAATAAAATTGCTAATCCTGAAGAAACTGTTGAACTTTTAAGACAATGTGCCGCTAATTCGTATAAACTTGATAAAGTTAATTTGCTTCCTATTAACCTTGCAATAACTTCTAGTTTGAATTGCATTAGATCATTTGAAAATGAAATCAAAGCCGTTTCAAAGGAAATTCAAAGGCTTATTAAAGGTTTTAATAATGAAGAATATACTTGTCTTACTTCTATCAAAGGAATTGGTCCTGTCTTTGCAGCTGGTATCATTTCAGAGATTGGTTCCATAGACCAATTTGATGATGACGATGCATTAGCAAAGTATGCAGGTATCACATGGAGAAAGAAACAGTCAGGTAAATTTGAATCCGAAGATAATCCTTTAACTAAAACAGGTAATAAATACTCAAGATACTATTTAATTGAAGCTGCTAATCAAGTAAGAAAATTTTTGCCTGAATTTAGTGAATATTACAATAAGAAATTCAACGAAGCCAAGACTCATAAAGAGTTAAGAGCTCAAGTTTTAACTGCAAGAAAATTAATTAAACTTATTTATGCCTTAATGAAAAATAGATCACTATATAAGTCAAGATAACAAAATCAAAATCCTCGCCAAACAACTGAAAGTAAACTCTAATGATAAGTATATGCGATTACTTTATCACATTAATTTAACTCTTTTTAAATTAATAGCCATTGGCTATGTTTTACTGTACCCTAATATCAAGAATTACGTAAGAATCTTTAAAAATTCTTATTTTTTTATTTAATTAACACTTGACAATTATATCGGAAGCTTTCGAATTACAACACGCTATTGAACTATTTTAGTTCATAAATAGTATATCATAAGTATTTTTATACATCAATCGATTTAGAACTATTTTAGTTCATTATAATTGATTTTTCTTTTATTTTGTAGTATCATACTTACGAGGTGCGAAAGTATGAATAATAAAACTATCAAAGAATCTATATCTAAACAGATTCAAAAATATTTAAATGATACTAAGATTTCTAAAACATCTTTAAGTGAATTATTAGGTGTGACTAGAACATCTATAAATAGATGGATTAATTGTATTTGTGCTCCCGATATTGAACTATTTCCAAGATTATGTGAAGTTCTAAATATTAGTATATTTGAACTACTTGGATTATCTATTGAAGATCACTTCTCTACTAATGAAGTTGAAATCTTAAATATGTATTATAACAACATGAACTTTAGACATCTAATTGATAGATATCGTAGTGATGAAACATTTAGAAATGAACTTGATAAAGTAATAGAATCATAGGCTTAAATGCCTATTTTTTTATGTCACAAGATATTTTCTAGATTAACCCTTAAAACGCCTTGTAAAAAATTATAATTTTTAAATCATAAAAGTTTTTATTTTGCATATAATAAATATATATACTATTTTTATTACGAAAACTATCTAACAATTAAAATGTTATCGGAATATAAAAGCTAAATTCATTGACTATTTTCATATAAAGTGGTATACTTATTACGAAAAGTGTCTAACTTTTATAATTATTTCGCATTGGAGGTTAAAGCGATGATTGTCAAACGTGAAGTATATTTGCAAATGTTAATTGATAGAATGAACAATGGTGCTATTAAAGTAATCACTGGTTTAA
>CAYWAD010000111.1:0-3610 GCA_964456045.1 uncultured Lachnospiraceae bacterium | reverse complement strand
TCGTGCATAGGATAGATAAACAAACGAGCGGACTTATAGCCGCGGCGAAGAACGACGCGGCGCACCTTTCGCTGTCCGAGCAGCTTGCAACGCACGAAATGTACCGCGAATATAAGGCGCTTCTTGTCGGTGTGCCGAAGGAAACGGAGGGCACCGTGAACGCTCCGATAGGCAGACATCCGACCGATCGCAAAAAGATGGCGGTGATCAAAGGTCAGGGACGTTCGCGCGACGCGATAACCGATTATAGAGTCGAAAAAATCCTCCGTTCGCACGAAGGCGACCGCTTTGCGCTCGTTTCGTGCAGGCTGCATACGGGCAGAACGCACCAGATCAGAGTGCATATGGCGTATTTGTCGCATCCCGTCGCGGGGGACGAAACCTACGGCGGTGGACGCACGCGCTTTGAGCGCGCCAATGCGGCGCTTCTTGAAGGTCAAGCCTTGCATGCGAAAAAGCTGTCTTTCCGACATCCGCGCACGGGCGAATTTTTAACCTTTGAGTGCGATTTGCCGTGCGGAATGACACAAGCAATCGCGAAATTGACAGAAGAATAAATCAAGCCGTATTTGCCGAAAAAATTTACATATCTTGGCATAATACGGCTTTTTTGTGTGCTACAATAAGACTAAAGCGATAAAACAAAGGAGAGCATTTCGAAAATGGAAATAGTTCAACAAAAACGTACGCTTGAGGTGCTGTACGACCTCTTTTCGCTTCGTCCCGGAAAAACTCAATTTGTAAAATCAGACGCATACAAAGCGGATTTTCCGTCCGGTAAGGCGGCGGTAAAGAAACTTCCGCGTTCAACTCCGGAGGCGGAAGGCGTCAAAAGCGCGGACATTGCGGAGTTTTTTCGCAAATTGACCGCCGCAGACGCAAATCTGCACACCGTTATGCTCTTGCGCCACGGCAAGGTAATTGCGGAGATGTCGTATAAGCCGTATTCGTCGAATATATGGCACGTCACCCATTCAATGTGCAAGACTTTGACGGCGCTTGCCGTTATGATGCTGATGGACGAGGGGAAGCTGACGGAGGATTCGCTTGTTACGGACTTGCTTCCGAGCGTGAAAACTTTGCCTTTTTCAAAGCATAAAAACATTACCGTTCGCCACCTTTTGACGATGACGTCGGGAGTCTCATTCGCCGAGGCAGGTTCCGTCACCGATAATGATTGGCTCAAGGGCTATTTCGAGGCTAATGTCAAATTTGAGCCGGGAACGGAATTTGCATATAACAGTATGAATTCTTATGTTTTATCTGCGATTGTGACGGAGATAACAGGTAAGCCGATGACGGAATATCTTGACAAAAAGCTCTTTTCTCCGCTCGAAATCACCACTTATCATTGGGAAAAATGCCCGCGAGGGATTGTCAAGGGCGGCTGGGGACTTTACCTTATGCCCGAAGATATGGCGAAGATAGGCGAGCTTATCCGCAACGGCGGCAAATGGAACGAAAAACAGATCGTTTCATCTGCGAGGATCAAAAAGCTCGGCACAAAGGCGATGGACGCACCCAAAGCTATGGGAAAATACGGCTACGGAATGCAGGCATGGTGCGGCGCACGCAAGGGCTGGACTGTGTGCAACGGACTTTTCGGTCAAAACGTGATTGTCTGTCCGGATATAGGTGTTACACTTGTGACAACGGGAGGCGTGGACGCGCTTTTCCAAACCTGCCCGATAATGGACATTGCCGAGGAGTTTCTGCTTGATCGGACGCACTTTTTCGACCATTCGCTTCCGAAAAATCTCCGCGGACAAAGAGAGCTTTCGGACGTTTGCACGGAAAACGGCGAATATCCGGTTCCGAAAGACAACGCAGTTCCGATTCTCGGAAGATTTTTGTCGTTTAAGCGCGGAAACAAGTCGAGTGTCCCCGAATTTTGTCAAATGCTTGACGGAGTATCATACAAAATGGATGCGGAAAATGTCAGCGTTATGCCGATCGTCCCACAGGTGATGCAGAATATATACGAGGTTGGGGTTGACGGTATCGGCTTTGAATACGACAGAAAAAACGACCGTTTTTACGTCGTGTTCGACAGCAAAAAACGCGCGGAACGCGTGCCCGTCGGCTTCGGCAAGGCAAGATTTTTCGAGCATAAGCTCGGCGGAGAAGTTTATAAGCTTGCCGCAACGGGCGAAATGTGCGAAAACGAGGACGGAATCCCCGTATTGAAGCTGCGGATCGCCTGCCTTGAGATCTCGTCCGAGCGCAGAATCAAAATTTTCTTCGAAAAAGACGGCGGCATAACCGTAAAATGGAGCGAACTGCCGGGACGTAAGCTTATCATAGATTCGTTTGAATATATGATCAAGCCCAGCCTGAACAAGCCGATCATAGGCGCGATTGCCTCAAAAACGGACGGTGATTACCTTATTTACAGACTTGACCGCGTTATTGATCCGACAACTCACGGTAAACGTGTTTCTTAAACAAATCTTAAGGAAATCTTAAGCGAATTTTTCTTTGAAATCAAGCAAAAATGTGCTACAATTACAGAAAACGTCGAAAAACGAAAGGTTGTGTAATTGTGGCATATTTTTTTGAAACGACGGAGTCCATACCGGACGGACTCGGATTTAACGCTTACGGTCCGCTTCATATAGGCTGGCTCATATTCCTTGCGGCGATGCTCGCGGCTGTTTCTGTTTGGTACAAAAAAACGGGCGAAAAGCAAAGATTTCGCATACTCGTCGGCTTAGCGATAACGATATTTATCGGTGAAATTGTCCGCGACGTGATTTTTGCAATCGGCGGCAATTTTACGGTTGGTGCGCTTCCGCTGCACCTTTGCGGTATCAATATTTTTATCATTCTTGCGTATGTGTTGCATCCAACGGATGTGCTTGCGGAGTATCTGTATGCGGTTTGTATGCCCGGAGCGCTTGCGGCGCTGCTGTTCCCGTCGTGGACAGCTATGCCGATAACGTCTTTTTCTCATATTTACAGCTTTTTTGTGCATTTGTGGCTGTTTATGTTTCCGTTTTTGCTGCTCGTCGGCGGTTTCAAGCCGAGTTTCAAACGGCTGTGGAAATCTTTGCCGTATGCAATTCCCGTTGTCGTGTTTGTTTACATTTTCAATAAAATATTCGACACGGATTTTATGTTTCTCAACGGCGGGGGAGAGGGCAATCCGCTCGCATTCTTCGCCTCCAAGCTTGGAGATCCGCTCTATTTGATCACGCTTCCGTTTTTGATCGGACTTGTATGGAGTGTGCTGTACGGCGTGCCTTATCTCGCAGGCAAGCTTCGAAAAAAGACGTGCGAAATTCGATAATAAAACAAGCTCCCAAGTGATTTTATCGCTTGGGAGCTTTCTTTGTGCGGTTTATTTTTTTGCGGTGTCGAGGGTGTCTTCGTCCGTCTTGTTTTCCTTGATTACGGATACGGTTGCCCATTCAACGCGCTTGTCGAGGAACACCTCAACGTTGATGTCAAGCCCGAACGCCGAGACATGAGGAGTTTCGCCGTCGTCGGGGATGAGGGGGAGTGCGGAGAACACAAGACCGCCGAGCGTGTCGTAATCTTCAAAGACTTCTTCATCAAAGGTACAGCCTATCGTTTCCGAAAGAGTTTCAAGATCGACAGATCCGGCAAC
>CAYWAD010000110.1:0-3628 GCA_964456045.1 uncultured Lachnospiraceae bacterium | reverse complement strand
CATGGCTTTTGGGATGGGAAACAAAACAGCCCGCCGGGGTGGGCGAGCTGTCGGAGTTGGATCGTGAAATTATTGGGCGGCTTACGCAACTTACACCGGAGGAAGTGGAGAAGGTTGACGCTTTTGTTCAAGGGCTTTTAGCAGGGCGTTGAGTTTTTCCTTTTCTTCCTGGGCGAGATTGGCTATCAGGGTTCTGGCTTCGGATTCGGTCATGGTCGTACCTCCTATGTGTTATTTTAATATTGTTTAGCTAATATTTAATTTATGTATTGACAATTGCGATTGTAGCGGCTATATTATAGATGCAGGCAGAAATGCACTGTATACCTGTGTATCCGAATTAACGTTTAAGCGATATGTAATGTCGTCGGACACAGGGGCCGCCTTCGGGCGGCTTTTTTTGTATGGAGTGTCGAATTATGAATATATTTGTCTATTCCGATGAATCTGGAGTGCTGGACAAAGTACACAACGATGTGTTTGTGTTCGGGGGGCTTGTGTTTTTATCGAAAGAGGAAAAGGAAATTGCATCAAGAAAATACAGTGCCGCAGAACGTGTGATTCGAGAACACGGAGGATATCAGAAAGGCACAGAAATCAAGGCCGCTACCATTACAGCAAAAGAAAAGGGAAAGCTTTACCGTTCTCTGAATGGGTTTTATAAGTTCGCAATCGTTGTCAAGCAAAAGCAGGTACTTGACAGTATCATGCAAGACAAAAAGTCAAAGCAAAGATATCTTGATTTCGTATTCAAGATCGGCGTTAAGCGGCTGCTGGTGGAATTGACCCGCAGGAAGGTAATTGACCCCAAAGAAGTTAAGAATATGTTTTTCTATGCGGATGAACATTCCACATCCACAAATGGGCTGTATGAGTTGCGGGAATCTCTTGAGGAAGAATTTAAGAGAGGGATGTTCTCCCGAGATTTTACATATCACTTCCCTCCTTTGTTCCCCAATATTCAGAGCGTAGAGTTAAATTTCTGCAATTCCGAAAAAGTTCGCTTGATCAGAGCCGCAGATATTATTGCAAACAGAGTATTTCACAAAGCGATGAATGGGGATACAAAAAATCCATTCGACAATGAATCAAACAAGCTGTATCTATCAACGCACCCATAAAGGTATCAATTGTTTTGGACATTTGAGGTCGGGAATGGCTCCCGACACTCCCGAAAGGGAACCTGAGATGCAGGATACGCCGCCCTGCCATTTGTCCAATTAGTGGAGATGCCTACCGGGTATCTCCACTTTTTAACTTGCCCGGTGACCCGTGTCACTGAGCCACCGGGTTTTTGCTAACCGGATGGCCTGTGCCATATCCCTTGCCGGTTGCAAGAATAAATTATCATGGGAAATGTGGAAAATCCATATTCAATATTGGGAAATTGCGGGAAATCAACGGGAAAGGACTATGGAAAAATGGAAAATGTAAACAAACGCAACCAAATCCGCGCAGAAAGAGAGCGCGCAGGCGTGACGCTGGAAAAGCTCGCGGAGAAAACAGGAATTCCTGTTTCTACCTTGTCGCGGTATCAGGACAGCGACCATGTTCCCTATGTCGCTATGCAGAAAATCGCCGACGCGTTAAATCTTCCAGTGTCCGCACTGACTACAAAGCGCGAGATCCCCGAAGATGATAAACTGACTTACGATCAGGTCAATCTTCAGCTTCAGGCAACGCAGCAGCGGAATGTCTATCTCGCCACAATCTGTGACGGGCAGCGGAAGATGAATAAGCTTTTGACCGTTATCGCGGTGATCCTTATCGCCTTTCTTGCTTATGTGCTCGTTGACCGTTTCTTCTTCCCGAACGATGGCCTGTTCCACGCAGGGTGATACTATGGAGTGTATAAAATGTAAAAAGAGCATCCCGGAGGATGCTCTTTTCTGCCAGTATTGCGGTAAAAAGCAAGTACCAGATACCAGAAAGCGCACGAAACGTGGCAACGGAACTGGGACAGTCTACAAGCGTGGCGATACATGGGTTGCGGAAGTGACCAAAGGATACAAGATGGACGGCGATAAGCGAAAACGGGTTGTTGACAAGAAGGGCGGCTTCAAAACAAAAAAAGAAGCGCTGGAATATATCCCAACGCTGCAAGGCCGCCAAAAGAAAGAAAAGAATATCACATGGAATAAGCTGTATGAACTCTGGCTACCAACTCACAGAGCCGGAAAATCCACGATTGACTGCTACAAGGCCGCGTCTAAGTATTTTTCCCCTGTGGAGTTCTACCAACTGAAAGACATTGAGATAGACGATCTACAAGAGTGCCTGGACGAATGCCCCAAAGGAAAACGAACCAGAGAAAACATGAAAGCCCTTTGCGGTCTTATGTACAAATATGCTATCCCCAGAGGTTACGCAGACTTGAATTTCGCCCTTTACCTGATCGTCAGCGGTGAAAGCGGTTCTTCCAGAGAAAGTTTTTCCGCAGAGCAGCTTGATAAAATCCGCAAAGCCGTGGGTGCTATCCCCTATGCCGATTATATTTACTGTATGTGCTACCTGGGCTTCCGTATTTCCGAGTTTTTGTCTTTGGAGGTTAAAGATTATGACCCGGTTAAAAAAACGCTTACAGGCGGTGCTAAGACCGAAGCAGGAAAGAACCGAATTGTTACGATCAGCCCGAAGATACAGCCAATCATAGAAAACATTATCGGAAAACGAACCGAGGGAACGATTTTCTGCAACAAAGACGGGAGGCAGTTCAGCTACACAACATTCCGAGATACTGCGTTCTACCCTGCTTTAGAGAAAATAGGAATAGATAACCCTGTCGAGAACAACAAGCACAAATACTCAACCCACACTTGCCGTCACACCTTCGCCACTCTGATGAAAGCGGTGCAAGCCCCCGAAAAAGATAAAATGGAACTGATCGGACACGCAAGCCCGGAAATGCTCAGGTATTACCAAGATGTAGACTTGAACGACCTCAAGAAGATCACAGATGCCCTATAAATGTGCGTGTAACCATGGGTGTAACAGAACGGGATTTTTCGATATAGAACAAGATAATTTGAAAAAGCATCACAAAATAGGAAAGTCCCGAAACCCTTGCGGTTTCAGGACTTTTCCCATTTTTACTTGGTCCGAGTGTCGAGATTCGAACTCGAGGCCTCTTGAACCCCATTCACACAAAAAGTGTTGATTTGCAACGGTTTTTTTCCTATCTAATAGTAACAAGGGTGTAACCAGTTTTTATCACTTCTTAAATAGATTCTGCAAATTTGTAATTTTCTCAGCCTGTGCGATCTCCCGCTTGTGGGCATAATCGTACAGGGCTTTCATTCCCTCTGAAGGCTCACCTTTCAGCTTCTTGTAAGTGTCGATGGTTGCAACAACCCTCTTGTGCAGAGCATCCATGTGGGTCATTTCCTCTTGGGACAGCTTGTAGAACAACTGAGCCGTTTCCGGCTCCGTCTCCTTATATTCCAGAGCCAGCTTTGCATAGGTGCAAGCGTCCTCCAGTTCATCTTCGATGTGCTCAGATAGCAGTTCAATCATTTTCATGTTCATGCCTCCATAATATACTTGTACAGCGTGTCGATTTCACGCTGGGTAAACTTCAATGTAATCCCAACCAGCGGAATCGTCACCGGGATTGGGTCAGCCCCAATAT
>CAYWAD010000109.1:0-3667 GCA_964456045.1 uncultured Lachnospiraceae bacterium | reverse complement strand
AAAAGCCTATGAATGAATGGATTGTATCTGTCGGCAAACACAAAGGTGTTATCCCCGGTGCTATGTGGGTGCAAGTACAAAAACAGTTGGAACTGAACAAATCCAAGAGCTACCGTAAACCTCGCAGTAATGTTGCACTTTTGTCGGGAATCCTCTATTGCGGAAAGTGCGGTGATTATATGCGTCCGAAGCTGTCAGACCGTCTGACCGCAACGGGTGAACCTATTTATACCTATCTCTGTACCACTAAAGAGCGTAGCCGTGGTCACGTGTGCGATATGAAGAACGCCAACGGCAATATGCTTGATGCGAAAATCATTGCCACGGTAAAGAGCTTCGGCAAACAAAGCTCCGATATGGCAAAACAGATCACACAAACCAAGAAGCGTATCAACGGCAACCGTGAGGGCTACGATGCAGAGGTTGCAAAGATTAAATCACAGATTGAGGAAAACGAAAAAGATATTAAGGCTCTCGTTCTTTCACTCGGAAAAACGGAAGGTACAAATGCCGAGAAATATATCATGGAGCAAATTGACGAACTGCACGAAAAGGGCGAGGGTTTGAAAAAACGTCTTGCCGAGCTTGAAGCGATTATGCAACAGCACGACCTTGCGGAAATCGAATTTGATATTATCCGTCAGTTGCTTTCTACAATGGGCGAGAATATAGAGGAATATAGTGTTGAACAAAAACGTGCCGCCATCAGAACATTTATCCGCAAAATCGTATGGGACGGTGAAAACGCTCATGTATATCTGTTCCATAATGACGGCGACTATGAGTTTCCTAACCCGCCCACAATGACCGAAGAAACGGCAGAATCCGAAAGTCCGTTAGGTGAGGATAGCGAATGAGATTCTGATGTATTTCCGCACCTTGCGGAAGCAGAGTCAGGAGGTTTCCCTGTCCGAGCCCATTGATAACGACAGTGAGGGCAATGCCATTTCCCTGCTGGATGTGATCAGCTGCGAGGACGCCATGCTGGAGCAGGTGGAGCTTTCCGACCGGCAGCAGCTGCTGTATCGGTATCTTGAGGAGGAACTGGAGCCGCGGGAACGGGAGATCCTGCTTCTGCGTTACGGACTGACAGGCCGTCCGCCGATGCCCCAGCGCGAGGTCGCCGATGCCTGCGGCATCAGCCGTTCCTATGTATCCCGCATCGAAAAAAAGGCGTTGAAAAAGCTTGCAGATCGTTTTGCGGAAAAGAAATCCTGATTTTCCGGGTATGATGCCCTTTTGCCCGGCAACACTATTTCTGAAACTGAAATCAGAAGGAGTGAGAGCATGAAACGAAAATGGATCGCACTGCTGCTTTTCGGCCTGCTGCTGGCCGTCTGCATGGCCGGTTGCGGCAACAACGACACCGCAGATGACCATTCCACAAATAACGGCTCCACCGATAGCGCGCTGCCGGACAACGACCACAGCGATGATCGTGACAATGCTGACAACGACTCGGACGACCGTTATGGGATGAATGAGCCGGTCTTCCCTGATACGCTGGCGGAAGCCGATGCGGAGGTGGCGCTGGATGATCTGATCGCCACACTGGGGCTTTCGGCCGCCGATCTGGAGACCGCCATGCGGGAGGTTTCCACCGTGGGTGACAATGTGGAGGGTGCCCGAACCTACCGTCACAAGCTGCTGGGCCGTGAATCGGAGGTATCCTATGTATTCGATGACAGCGACCGGATCGCGCACATCACTGTCCAGACCGAAAAGGATCTGATGGAGGACTGGCGCGCCCATCTGCGGGATGTTCTGGGTGCCGATGCCGTGGAGGGCGAGACCAATGCGTGGGACTACAGCGGCAGTCGGGTACGACTGCTGGAAAACGGCGATCAGTTGACCGTCACCATCGAAAAGCCACAGGATTAATGCTTTTCCCACACAGCAAAAAACAGGCACGCTATGCGTGCCTGTTCAGCTTGTCAAAAAAGTCAAAGCTGACCATAGGGCAGCTTTGCTTACTCATGGGTTTTTGGCCGTGATCTGTGTGATCACGGCCAAAAACACCCCGACCCGCCGGATTTTCCGCGGAAAATCGGCGAAATCCGGCCCGTAGGCCGGAGCTAAACCTGTCAAAGAACCCAGCAAAGCGGTTCTTTGACAGCCTCAAACAGGCACGCTATGCGTGCCTGTTTTCCGCAGTTTGCCGGTTATCAGGCTTAATGTCAACCCTGTTCTCCCCTATCAAAAGCAAATGCGGCTTGCGGTAAATGGAATAGGTGTCATCTCTCTGAATTTTTAATATGCTCTCTGATTGCTGCTTCGTGTTCTTTACAGTAAGCATAGCTACTACACATAAAATCTTTGATGTTCTGGCTCTGATACATATCATCCAATGTATCTAAAATCAGCTTGCCATCCACCATCATATCAAAGAAATAGGGGTAGATACATCCACCATTCTCTCTCGGAAAATACGGATTAATGGAACTGAGCCGTTTATCTTTCATGATGGATTCGACTACCATTTCACTCAAAATCCATTTGAGCGTGGGTCGTTCATATTCATCGTAGCTGTCTTGGAACAATCGATTCCATACATGAAACCAAACAAAATGAATGATTTCATGTATTCCTTCACCAATCGCGCCTCTTTCGCTGTTCAAGTAGAAAGTATCATAACAGTGTTCTTTTAGAAACCGTGGCTCTATGGGATTCAAACTCAAATTGCACTGTATATCATTGAACATATTCTCACAATCCACACCGAAAGCCTCCGATAAAGCGGCTGTGATCTGTGGCTTGCAAGCATTCCAGTGGTGAGTATATAACATCACCTTTTCATTGATCGTATCTTCTAACTCATTATAAACCGCTCGCATTGTGCGTTCAATATAGGCTTTCCTTTCGGAAAACGGCAAGCTTGCGGCATAGGCTTTATCAAGCTGCGGATAAAACTGGTATAACGGTTCAGACCAGAAGGCGGATTCATATTCGCTCTGAAAGTCTATGATTCGCTGAATCATATAGTCAACACCAGGATTTATAAATTTGATGTTCATTGTTTTATCCAATCAAAAGCAAAACGGATTTTCCACATTCTCCGCTCCAAACACCTTTACCGCCATTCGGTACATGGCTCTTGCGTGGATGCGGTCATGCCAAATAAATCGGCGCAGGACTTTTCGGAGTGACCAATCCTCACCGTAGCTACCCTCAATAACTGCATTTTGAAGAAAATCGGGCTGTCGCTCCAACGCCTCAAATCCACGCTTGCGACATTCGTAGATGTTGCCGTCATTGTCGGCATCCACATCGATCTCCCCAAAATAATACGCATTTACATTCCTGGTATGTTCGTACATTTCATTTGCCGTGCGGGGAACCGGCCCATAGAAGGTCTTGCGCTCCGGTGCAGCGGCTCTGTTCTTGTCGGGGATCGACTCATACAGCGCAAGAAAATTCTGCGCCGATTTGAGCGCAAGATATTTCAGCTTTTCATATTCCTCGGCTGTCAGGGGGGTCTGTTCGCTCTCGAAAAGCACATCGGAATCCGCATCCCGAATAGTGAGTTCGGAGCATTTTTCTCCCGCGAGTACGATTTCTGCTTTTTTAGCAGGTTCTATGCCAAGCCATTTGCAATAGGAAATAATTTCCTGCGGCATCTTTGCCTTTGCGATTTCAAGACTTTCGCCACGGGTATATGCGCCGATAT
>CAYWAD010000108.1:0-3699 GCA_964456045.1 uncultured Lachnospiraceae bacterium | reverse complement strand
GTCTGAACATACAGTACGGCACGTCCATGGCGTACCCGGCATCGACGATGAGTTGCCATGTTTCCGCGTCGCCAAACCATCAAACAGGCAGACGCACATCGTTTGAAACGAGAGGAAATGTCGCGCTTGCAGGCACCTTCGGCTACGAGCTTGACCTGAACAAGCTTACCGATCATGAGCGCGAGCTTGTTCGCGAGCAGGTTGCGATGTATAAAAAATACAGTCATATAGTAAATAACGGCGATCTTTACCGTTTGATTCCGCCGACGGGAGACGTTACGTCTTGGGAATACGTGACCGAGGATAAATCCGAAGCTCTTGTTACATTTGTTGCGATAAACGCGCGAATCGCGCCCGTTTATTTCCTGCGTCTCCGCGGACTCGATCCCGATGCCGTATATGTCGATAATTTCGGCAGACGCTTCCACGGTTCGACGCTGATGAACGCAGGCTTGAACATGACGCGCGGCTGGCACGATTCGGAAAGTACCGTTATATACTTCAAAAAGGAGGGGTGATCCCCTCCTTTCTGCAAAACGCAAAGTTTTCCACAGCTTTTGATAAAGCGCGTGCGAAAACAATCGAATTTCAGCTTTTGAATGGAGGTTATTATGCCCGAATGGACAAAAGCACAGCTTACCGCAATCGAAGCTGACGGCGCGGACGTTCTTGTCAGTGCCGCTGCAGGTTCGGGCAAGACGGCTTCGCTGACTGAGCGCATTATGCGGCGCATAAAGGCAGGTGCGGATCTTGATCGCATCCTGATCGTCACGTTTTCGCGCGCAGCGGCGGCGGATATGAAAGCCAAACTCACGCGCGAACTCAGGAAAGCGGCGGCGGAAGCTCCCGAAAATAAGAATATACAGCGCGCATTGAGTGCGCTTCCGTCCGCAAGGATCGGCACGATACACAGCTTTTGTCTTTCGCTTCTGCGTCGAAATTACGGTGAACTCGGTCTGCCTGCGAAAATGAGAGTCGCAGATGAGGCGGAAATTAAGCTGATGCGCTCCGAATGCATGGACGACACTATTGAGTTCTTTTTCGCCGAAAAGGCGGAGGAAAGCGGCGACCCCGAACACGATTTTGCCGCTTTGACGGATCATCTTCTCGGCGGTCAGACGGACGATGCGCTTTCGTCGCTTCTGATCAAGCTTTACGAAAAAACCTCATGCTTGCCGGACAGCTACAAAAGCCTTGTTTCGCCTGCGGAAGCGCTGAAAAACAGCGCGAAAAACGGAAATTTCCTACGTTCCGACTTCGGAAGCGCCATTCGCCGTAAAATCGACCGCGAGCTTGAATTTTACGCTCTCGTGTTTTCTTCCGCGGTAAGCGAGCTTTCCGTTATGCCGGGATTTGACGTTAAATATTGCCCGGCGTTCGAGTATCTTTTGAAGTTTATCGTTTCCGCGCGCAGGCTGGTGAGCGACGGTGACTTTGACGGACTTGTCGCGCATTTTAAGTCTATGGATGCGCCTGCTCTCTCAAAAGTGAATAACAGCGAAAAGACGGAAAGAACTGAATACTTCCGTGAAAAAAAGACGGAATTTACCGCTTTTGTAAAGAAAATCGACAGTGAATACCTTTCGCTCGGTACGGAAGCGCTTTCCGAGACGCTTGAGCTAACCGCGTCCGTTACGCTCGGAGTTGTTCGTGTGCTGGACGAATTTGAGCGCCGCTACAGCGACGAAAAGCGCCGCCGCGGTGTTTTGGATTACAATGACCTTGAGCATTATGCGCTGCGTCTTTTGTCCGACGAGGGCAGAGCAAATATTGCTAAATCGGACTACGACGAAATATACATTGATGAATACCAGGACGTAAATGAAGTTCAAAACTCGATATTTGAAGCGATATCAAGAAAAAATCGCTTTATGGTTGGCGATGTGAAGCAGTCGATCTACGCTTTCAGAGGCGCTGACCCGACGCTTTTCGATTCGCTCAGGTTAAGATTTGACAAAATTACGTCACCGGATTCGGAAGTTAAAGGCGAGGGTGCGGCTGTCTATATGTCCGACAATTTCAGATGCGACGCGCCCATTATCGGTTTCACAAACGCGGTCTGCGGCAAAATAATGCCGCATGGCAACGTCAGCTATACCGTGGATGACGAGCTTCGTCACAGTAAGATAGCGGACGAGCCGACGTACACGCCCGTTTCTGTTTTGATTGCCGATACGGACAAGTCCGCAAATCCGGAAATGTCCGCAGACGACGCGGAGCCGGAGATTATCGCGTGCGAAATTGAACGCTTGCTCCGAGAGGGAAAAAAGCAATCGGGCGAGAGAATACGTCCCTCCGATATTGCGATACTTTTGAGAGCGATATCTCGCGGACGTGCGGACAGGATCGAAAAAGCGCTCGAACGCCACGGAATTCCGGTCGAAAACGGAATGAAGCAGAACTTTTTCGAGTGCCCGGAGGTTTTACTTGTACTTTGTCTTTTGAACGTGATCGACAATCCGCTACGCGACATTTATCTTGCCGGGGCATTGCGCTCGCCCGTGTTCGGCTTCACGCTCGACGACTTGATAAAGGTCGGTAGCGGAAGCAAGGAGCCGCTTTACAGAGGTCTTTGTGCCGTTGCGGAGTCGGACGAGGACGGGGAAATCGTCGAAAAATGCCGACATGCCGTTCGCACGATTTTGCGTTGGCGAAATGACGCGAAGCAAAGTACCGCATCCGACATAATCGCGGCGATCTATGCCGA
Organism: uncultured Lachnospiraceae bacterium; assembly: GCA_964456045.1. Lineage (GTDB taxonomy): Bacteria > Bacillota > Clostridia > Oscillospirales > CAG-272 > DTU064. The sequence continues at coordinate 992 of CAYWAD010000108.1, read as the reverse complement.
AACCGGCATCGAGGCGCTGGTTTTCTCGGATGTGAACAAGAAAAACGGCGCTGTTCCGCCGGAGGTTCGCGCGGAAAATCTCGCGTATCTGTACGATTACGCAAGAGGATATGAAATGTCTGCTTTCCGCGGACTTCACAAATTCCTCGATTTCGTAAATTCGCTTATCGAGCAAGGCGTAAAGGCAAGCGCGGAAGAAAACAACGCTTCCGGCGAGGATGCGGTCAGAATTATGACGATTCATGCTTCAAAAGGGCTTGAATTTCCCGTCACGTTTGTTTCGTGTACGAATGTAAACCGCAACGAAAGAGAGCTTGGCGAGAAGGTACTGTACGATAAAAACGTCGGACTTGCGATGAAGCTTCGCGAGGGTGAGGACAGCTCCGTAATGCTCGAAACTTTGCCGAGAAAGGCGGTTTACGAGGCCATGTCGGAATCTCTTGCCGCGGAGGAGATGCGTAATTTGTACGTCGCGTTGACACGAGCGGAGGAAAGGTTGATAATCACCGCTTCGATGAACAAGGCGGTTGCCGCTGTCGAAAAGCTTCGCGCGGATGCGGAATTTTTCTCGGCGCACACGGTTTATTCCGCAAAAAATTACATATCGTGGATATTGTCCGCCGTTTTCGCGGAGGAAAAAAGCGGACGGGATGCGTGCTGCGAGGTTCACGTCGTTCCCATGTCCGAGGTCGGCTCGATTTCGGAGGCAAAGATAGCTTCCGAGGTACGGGAGCAGAGTTTTGACAGGGAAAAGGCGGATGAACTGAAAGCGCAACTGAAAAGCGCACTTGCGTATTCGTATCCGTATGCAAAACTCGGCTCGCTTCCGGCGAAGCTTTCTGTTTCGGTTCTCTCGCCTGACGTGCTTGACGAGGACACAGCGGAAATGCCGGAGCAAAAACCGCTCACTCCCGAAGCGGAGGCGGCGGCAAAGGCCGGCACGGCGACGCACGTCTTTATGCAATTCTGCGATTTTGATCTCGTGGAAGCGC
>CAYWAD010000107.1:0-3701 GCA_964456045.1 uncultured Lachnospiraceae bacterium | reverse complement strand
ACCATTGCGGAAAGCATCGTGATTCCGGCGGAGGGACCGTCCTTCGGTACCGCACCTTCCGGCGCGTGAATATGTATATCTTTTGTTTTGTAAAAATCGGGACTTATGCCGAGCTCTTTTGCGTGTGCTCTGATATAGCTGATTCCGATATGAGCGGATTCCTTCATAACGTCACCGAGCGAACCGGTAAGTTCAAGCTTTCCCGTGCCATCCATAACAGCGGCTTCGATCTTGAGCAGATCTCCTCCGACAGATGTGTATGCCATTCCGTTGATCACGCCGACTTCGTTTACGTCGGAAACGCGTTCGGGCATAAGCTTGCGTGCACCGAGATAGTCTTTAAGGTTGTCCGCAGTTACTTTTTGAGATTTTACATCGTCAGAAACGAATCGCTTGGCGGCTTTGCGGCAAAGCGAAGCGATCTCACGCTCAAGATTTCTGACGCCGGCTTCGCTTGTATAGTAATCAACGAGCTCGAAAATCGCATCGTCTGCTATTTTGAAGCGACGTCTGTCGATTCCGTGACGCTTGCACTGCTTCGGGATCAGATGATTTTTTGCGATCGAAAGCTTTTCGCTTCTTGTGTATGCGGAAAGTTCAATGATCTCCATTCTGTCGTAAAGCGGCTTCGGGATTGTGTCCGCCGTGTTTGCCGTACAGATGAACATACAGTCGGAAAGATCGAACGGAAGCTCGATGAAATGGTCGCGGAAGTTCTTGTTTTGCTCCGAGTCGAGGACTTCGAGCAGAGCCGCGGACGGATCACCGTGAGCATCGCGGGTCAATTTGTCAACTTCATCGAACAAAATGAGCGGATTTTTAACTTTTGCTTCGCAAAGCGCATTTATTATGCGTCCCGGCATTGCGCCGATGTAGGTCTTTCTGTGACCGCGGATGTCAGCTTCGTCGCGCACGCCGCCGAGCGAAACTCTGACGTATTTACGCTTCATAGCACGTGCAACGGATGCCGCAATGGAAGTTTTTCCCGTACCGGGAGGGCCAACGAGACAAATTATCTGATGTCGAAGCTCCGGTGAAAGCTGCTTTACCGCAAGATATTCGATGATTCGTTCCTTGATTTTATCAAGTCCGTCGTGATCTTCGTCAAGGATGTGACGTGCTGCGGCAATGTCAACTCTGTCCTTTGTTTTTTCATTCCAGGGTAAATTAAGGCAAGTTTCGAGATAATTTCTCAGAAGTGCATTTTCGGGAGATCCGAACTGAACCTGTTGCAAATGGTTATATTCGCGGAACAGCTTTGACCGAACTTCGTCGGGAAGGTCTGCGGAAGCTATCTTTTCGTAAAAATCGTCATCGTCGGAGTCGCCGAGTTCATCCTGAATAACTCTGAGCTGTTCGCGCAGGTAGTGATCGCGCTGAGATGCGCCTATCGATTCGCGAACCTTTTCCTGAATATATGCTTCTGTATCGAGAAGCTCCTTTTCGTCCTCAAGCAGACGTATCGCAACTTTGAGACGTGCAAGCGGATCGAAAATATCGAGAATTGTCTGTTTATGTTCCCAACGTACAAACGCGCTGGATGCAACGAAATCGGCAAGAAGTCCGGGGGAAGCGATAGCGTTTGCGGTCATAAGCATTTCACGAGAGACTCTGTTCGGGCCTTGACGCTTTTCGAGAGATGAGATAAGCACGCGCATGGCGGCTCTCATATCGGTGTCGGGCTCTCCGTCCACCGTAACCGTTTTGGTCATTACATCGGCAGTGATGTATCCGTCTGCGTTCGGCTTGTGCCAACCGATTATCTCTGCTCGGCAAAGTCCGTCCGCGATAACACGAACAACATCCTCCGGTGTTTTTATGCACTGTTTTATTCTTGCGACGCATCCGACATCGTACATATCTCCGTGTGTCGGGTTTTCGCAGGTGATGTCGTTCTGCGTAACGAGCAGAACTGTCATGTCTCCCTCTGTTGCAGCTTCACACGCCGCGATCGAAACGGGACGTTCGATTTCAAAACTGATCGGTATCGAGGGAAATGCAACGATGCCGCGCATGGGAATGACGGGAAGCGTCATCATTTTTGCTTTTTCCGTATATGTTGACATAAATCTATGCTGAGATCCTTTCGAGAATGTGTATACAAGAGTAATCTTTAAGATTATACCATAATTAAAAAGAAAAATCCATATCCGAGGCTTATTTTTTTTAGTTTTCGTTTTGTGGCAAAAATAAAAGCGCGACAGTCTTACGCTTTCGTGAGGGATATCATTAGATTGATATATCACCGTGCAAAGGCTGCCGCGCTTGCCCCGCCCTCGAAAAGGACGATAAAAGCCAACGCTGTTTGATTTTCGGCAGTGCATATTATATCGCATGAAAGCGGGTTTGTATATAGTCAAAATAAACGATATTTCGAGTGAAAATTCTACCTATTGACCACAAATCGGATTTGTCAAGTGAAAATGCGAAAGATAACGGAAAATCGAACTCTTTTTTTTCTTTTGGTTGCACGTTTCGCGAAACTGAAAAAATAAATCGAAAAAACACAAAAAGGGTATTGACAAGCTTGAATACGTGTGGTAAAATCATCGGGTAAAAGGAAGCGGAACATTTTTGTCCCCACCGTGCGGCAAGATAGCCTGTACGGTCAAAAGATTAACACACTTTTGAATAAAGTGTGGCTTTTGTGCGGGGAAGATTTGAGTTCGTTCCCGCATTTTTTAATTCTTTCAAACGGCATTGTCTGGAGGTATATGGCAAACAATTCAAAGGATTATCAGGTCAATGACAGTATTCGTATAACGGGTAATGTGCGCGTTGTTGACGGAGACGAGCAGCTCGGTATCATTTCGGTTGCTCAGGCTAAGGAGATCGCTTATGACAAGGGGCTTGACCTCGTTGTTATTTCTCCCAATTCCGAACCGCCCGTTTGCAGAATAATGGATTTCGGTAAGTATTGCTACGAACGCGAAAAGAAAGAAAAGGAAGCAAAGCGTAAGCAGCAGGTAGTCGAAATTAAGGAAGTTCAGCTCTCCTGCAAAATCGACACACACGATTTCGAAACAAAAGCACGCCGTGCTCTCGGATTTTTGAGTGACGGTAACAAAGTTAAGGTTGTTCTCCGCTTCAAGGGCAGAGAAATGGCACATCAGAACATCGGTCGCGATGTACTTCTTCGCTTTGAGGAATACTGCAAGGAGCTTGGCAGCGTAGACAAGCGTCCCACGCTTGAAGGACGTCAGATGACTATGATGATCAACCCCATAAAGCAGAAGAACGAAAAAGGCGACAAAAAGCCGAAGCGCGAGGCTAAGCCCGCGGAGCCGGCGGAAAAGTCCGAAGAAGAATAATACAGGTTGACGAGCGCCCGTCGGGCGCAGCAAAATAAAGAGAAATATAAAGGAGTACCTACAAAATGGGAAAGATTAAGACACATAAGGCTTCAGCCAAGAGATTTTCCCTTACCGGAACAGGCAAGGTAAAGATGAACCACAGCGATCATCGTCATAAGCTCGGAAAGAAGGACACCAAGCGCAAGAGACATCTTCGCTCCGGCGCTATCATGGAAGAAGCACAGGCTCGCAACGTAAGACGCATGATAATCAAGTGATCAGGGTGCGAAAGAATTTAACGGAGGATTAATTTAACATGGCAAGAGTTAAGGGCGCTATGATGGCGCGTAAAAGAAGAAATAAAGTCCTGAAGAGCGCAAAGGGTTACTGGGGCGCAAAGAGCAAGCA
>CAYWAD010000106.1:0-3795 GCA_964456045.1 uncultured Lachnospiraceae bacterium | reverse complement strand
AAACGGCGCGCCATAAAGCTGACGGTATAAAGATGATAGGGAACCGTGTCCTTGATCGTGACGGTTTCCGTTTCCGCATCATATTCCCATTCCTCGGCAGAAAGCTTCGTTTCGGCAGTCCTGTCCCAAACCTCCCACAGCTTTTTTACGTCATCGTCGGGACATATATCGAACTGCGGGCGGAAATACTTTTCAAGCGGCTTGATTTTAAGTTCTCCGCCGACAGAAAGCATGGGATCCGTAGAAAGAAAGTTGCGCTGGAGCGTTTCGGGATGCTTTTTAGCCCATTCGTTAACGGAACGTATCATACAGATCGTCGAATAGATCGGTACACCGGACGAAAGTATCTCATCGGAAAGCTGAGTTCCGTCGCTGTCCCTGATACAATCCGCGCCCCATTTTTCGCAAAGTTCAAGTGTCAAACGCTCGTATCCGGACTCTCCGGGAAGTGTAAATCCGCCTTTTGTTTTCATATCAGCACGCGGCAAATACCGCACTCCTTATATTTTTCGTAATTTGCAGTTGATTTATCTTATTTTACCACGCTATTTCACCATTTTCAACACCGTAAACTCAACGTATAGCTAAAATCTGCCCGTTCGTGCAAGAATAACCGAGATTACGCCCGCGCACTTCGTCCGTTTTTTACGCAAAGTCTTCCTATAATTATAATTACAGCCGAAAGGGAAGGGGAATTACAAAAATGCAACTTACAGAACATATCATATCCGCTCCGCGCGAGGTACGCGACATACCGATCAAGCTCATCAAGCCTAATCCGCGCCAACCGCGTCGCACATTTGACGACAAAAGCCTCGCCTCACTTGCCGAAAGCATTGTACGTTACGGAATACTTCAGCCGATAACTTGCAAATTAACCGATAACGGTTACGAAATCGTAGCCGGCGAACGTCGATACCGCGCCGCACTGAAAGCAGGTTTTTACGTCGTCCCTGCGATTGTGATCGAAGCGGACGAGGGCGAATCAGCGGAACTTGCTATAATCGAAAATCTACAACGCGAGGATCTCAACATTTTCGAAGAAGCGAGTGCAATTTCTTCATTAATTTATATATATAAACTCACGCAAAGTGAAGCGGCGGAGCGCCTTGCCGTTTCACAGTCATACATCGCGAACAAACTGCGCCTTTTGCGCTTCACAGACGAAGAACGTACGCTCATCCTGTCTGCGTCGCTTTCCGAGCGTCATGCACGCTGCCTTTTGCGCTTGCAGGAGCAAGCCTTGCGTCTGTCCGCATTAAAGCATATCATATCGCGCGGACTGAACGTATCTGCATCGGAAAAGTACGTTGAAACTCTGCTCGCGGAGCCTCAGGCAAAGGTACCCAAGTCGCCTCGCTTCATTTTCAAAGATCTGCGTCTGTTTTACAACTCGCTCGACCGCTCCGCCGAGCTGATACGCTCATCGGGCATTCCCGTAAAAATAGACAGAGACGAAACACCAACAGGTGTCACCGTCACTGTTAAGATAGGGAATGTTTCACGTGAAACATAATTCGACACATACCCCATTGTTTCACGTGAAACAATACTGCTGTGAAGCGCGGCAAGCCGCGTTTCACAGCTTTTTTGTTAAATTTCAACTTTTGATCGTGCAATTTATTGACAAGCGTTACATTTGTGATATAATGTAATTATTACCCGTTGGTTTGAGGTTTTTATGGCATACATTATTTCATTTGCAAATCAGAAAGGCGGCGTCGGCAAAACGACATCCGCAGTAAACATCGCGGCATCTCTTGCTTTCCGCGGCAAACGCGTGCTTTTGCTCGACATGGACCCGCAGGGTAACACCACGAGCGGTGTCGGTGTGAGTAAACGCGACTTAAAATACTCCATGTACGAGGTTCTTCTCGGTCAATGCGGCGTTAAAGAAGCCGTAATTGAGACGAAATTTTCGAATCTCGCGATAATTCCGGCGAATATTTCGCTTGCAGCAGCGGAGTTTGACCTTGTGGATATGCAAGACCGCCAGTGGAGGCTGAAAAAGGCGCTTGAGCCCGTCGCAGACGATTACGATATCGTTTTCATCGATTGTCCGCCCTCGCTCGGCATCCTTACAATCAACTCGCTTGCGGCATCAAACGGCGTTATAATTCCGATGCAATGCGAATATTTTGCGCTTGAAGGGCTTTCCCAGCTCATGCTCACGATCCGAAAGATCAAGCAACTTTACAATCGCTCGCTTGAAATCACCGGAATTTTGCTTACGATGTACAATCCGCGCTTAAATTTGACCGCGCAAGTCGTCGCGGAGCTTAAAAAATACTACGCAGACAAGATCTTCCGCACACCCATACTCAGAAACGTAAAGCTAAGCGAAGCTCCCAGTTTCGGAACTCCCATCATCTATCATGACAAAAACTCTAAAGGCGCGCTCTGCTACCTTGCCGTCGCAGATGAGCTTTTGACGAGACTTTAACGAATACCCTTAAATTCACTAATATCCCGTAAAATTTGTGACGTAAGGAGCCTTTTATGGCAAAAAAATCATCATTAGGACGCGGCATAGACTCTATTTTCCTTGATAATGCCGCAGGCGGCGCTCTCATAACAGACAGCGACCGCATATACAAACTCGCGCTTTCGTCGGTTGAGCCTCGTCCGGATCAGCCGCGCAAGTATTTCGACGAAGACGCGCTCCGTCAGCTCGCGGATTCCGTTTCCGCGCATGGTGTACTTCAGCCGATACTCGTTTCCGAAACCGAACCCGGACGTTACTCCATAATCGCAGGTGAACGCCGTTGGCGCGCCGCAAAGCTCGCAGGACTGACCGAAATACCGGCAATCGTCCTTGATTTTGACGAAATGACGGCAGCGGAAGTCTCTCTGATTGAAAATATTCAGCGTGAAAACCTCAATCCGTACGAAGAAGCGGAGGCATATCGCGCGTTGATCGCTCAATTTTCGCTGACGCAGGAGGAGCTTTCGTCCAGAATAGGTAAATCCAGATCCGCGATCGCAAACTCGCTGCGTCTGCTTGATCTGCCCGATTCGGTGGTCCCGTTCGTAAAAAGCGGCGAAATCACGGCAGGTCACGCTCGTGCGCTCCTGTCGCTCCGCGACCCACTGGACATTCCGATCTTGGCGGACAGAATCATCGAAAAGTCGCTTTCCGTCCGCGCGGCTGAGGCAATGGCAAAGCTAATGAATTCGAGGCAGACCGAGGATGAGACTTCCATTGAAGTCTCGTCGGATCCTGTTGATTACGTTTCCGTCCTTGAAGACAAGGCAAGAGCCGCCCTCGGCAGAACGGTAAAGATCGTGTCACGCGGCAAAAAGCGCAGAATAGAGCTTGGTTACGAGGACAACAAAGACCTTGAGGACCTGCTGAGAGCGCTTTGCGGAAACATCTTTGACGAGATATAATAACCTTATTTTACCATATATGTAAATTATAAAGAAAGGTCAAAACTATGCTTGACATAAAGTTTGTAAGAGAAAATCCCGAAATCGTAAAGAAAAATATAGAAAATAAGTTCCAGCACGAAAAGCTTCCGCTCGTTGACGAGGCTATCGAGCTTGACCTGAAGCGCCGCGCCTACATCGGCGAAACGGAAAGCCTGCGTGCCGAAAGAAACCGCATCTCCAAGGAGATCGGTATGCTTATGGGTCAGGGAAAACGTGAAGAAGCGAACGAAACAAAGAAAAAGGTTGCGGAATTCGCGGCAAGACTTGCAGAAGTCGAGGTTTTGTCCCGTGAAGCGGACGAAAAACTCACAGACATTCTCATGCGTCTGCCCAATATAATCGACCCGTCCGTTCCGATCGGTA
>CAYWAD010000105.1:0-3940 GCA_964456045.1 uncultured Lachnospiraceae bacterium | reverse complement strand
GAAAATGTCCTCAAGCATACCGCCGTCGCCGTTTCCTTCAAGTGCCGCCGCAACGAGCGCCATGTTAGCTTCGATCCCACCCGTAACCGAATATCCGTCGTCGGCAAAATCGCAGAGACAGTATTCGATGATCTCACCGAGCGTTGTTTCGTAGCGTGTTACGGTGCAACCGAGATCGTCCACTTCTTCTCCCTTGTCGCAACCGCCGTCGCGATAGCCTTGAATCGTGTACGATTCGATGTCCTCGCCGCAAATGATGACGAATGCATCGGCAGGGTACTTGTATTTTTCGTCAATGTCACCGTCTTTGACTTTGATCGACGAGCAGCTTCGCGCCGCATAGCCTTTTTCAACGTCATAAACTCCGCCGTTCATGTTGTAGCTGTAAATGGTAGTCTTACTGTAGTCAAGATTGAAAGCAATTTGAAGCGTCGGGTTTGTCGCTTTCGGGTCGCTTGTGTAAACGTAATCGTGAAGCCTGTAAACGTAAACGGGAACGTCAAGCGAAGGCGCGTGTCTGAATGCACATTCGGGATAGCTTCCGCCGTTTACGAGCGCTTCATAATCCGCAAACGAGGAAAGTCTGCCGTTCGCATCTCCGTAATAAAGCGACGCTTCGACTTCCTCTCCGTTTACCTCCAACACGGGAGAATCGTCTGACGCGCTTGCCGCGTAAGGATACATCGCGGTGACGGTGATGTCCTCGGAGGTGCTGTTTTTCAGAGTGTATGCGTCAGTTACGGCGGAGAAGCTGCCGTATGTTTCGTTGTAGTCGGCAAAATCGAGGGTGATGTTGCGTGTTGCCGTTATGCCGTCGGCGGATTCACGGACAGTGAGAGGGAAAACCGGTCCCTCGTAGGACATATACGTCAGTCCTGGATTGGAGCCGCCGCCTGCATTGCCACCCGGAAACATTAAGATGAATGCGCCGACGCCGATAACGAGTGCAAGGCACGCCGCGACGGACCCCCATTTTACAATGCGCGATATTTTTGAACGTTTGGTGCAGTTTGCGTCTGCAATATAGCTGTCGCTTACTTCGCCGACAGCGTCGAGAATGTCGTCAGGTTTCATTGATATCCCTCCTTTGTGAGAACAATCTTTAGCTTTTTTCTTGTTCGGAGAAGCATGGACTTGACTTTGCTGACCGTAAATCCCAACTCGTTTGCAATGTCCGCAACGGGCTTGACGTACCAATACCTCGCAAGGAACACTTGCCGTTCCGTATCGGGCAGAGACGAAACAAATCCGTTGATGAGATTCGCAAGCTCCTTTCGGTCAAGCTCGGTTTCCGTATCCGTGCCGCTTGGGATGCATTCCGCCAACTCGTCAAGCAAAAGCGAAACTTCTCCGCCACCGCGGCGGGATGCGTGCTGTCTTCGCCATTTGTCTATCGAAATTCGACGTGTGATTTTTCCGAGAAAAGCGGAGAGAATCGACGGCGAATTCGGCGGCATCAAATCCCATGCTTTGAGATAAGTGTCGTTGACACTTTCCTCCGAGTCGGGATGATTTTTCAAGATATTATATGCAATTGTATAACAATACACACCGTATTTATCGGCGGTTGCCGAAATTGCAGCTTCGTCTCGTGCGTGATAAAGTTTTACGATGCTGATGTCATCCATAAGCTTCTCCTTTCCTTATGTTTCGGGGCCCTTCATACATATAGTCGTATTTTTTGGGCACGAGTTGCAAGGTTCTACGATTATATTATCATAAAAATCTCAATTTTGCTTTACATTTTTATTTTATTGTGCTATAATATTCAAAAAACGAACAATTGTTTTTATTTTTGAAACAACATATTCTCCTAAGCGAAAGGAAAATATCAAAATGTACAAAAAAGCTATCTATCCCGGATCGTTTGATCCGTTTACAAACGGTCATCTCGACATAGTAAAAAAAGCGTCAAAGCTTTTTGAGGAAGTATATATTTACATCGGTGTCAATCCGAACAAAAAACGTTCCTTTGAACCGAAAAAAATGAAAGCGGCGATCGAATCAACACTTGCGGAGCTCGGTATAAGCAATTGCCGCGTGATTGCGGAAAAGGGCCTTGTTGCCGAGTTTGCCAAGTCCAACGATATAGGGTATATGATCCGCGGACTGCGGAACAATATGGATTACAATTATGAAGAAAATCTCGCTGAGGTTAATAAGCTCATAAATCCGGAGCTGGAGTACGTGTATTTCCGCGCCGAAAACGTGGCTGTTTCTTCGTCCATGGTGAAGGAGCTTCTTGTTTTCGGACAGAACGTGTCGTCCTATGTGCCGAAGCAAATTCTCGAAATCGTTTAACGGAGTCTGCTGTGGATAAGTTTAAGCTGGTGTCGCAATATAAGCCGACGGGAGATCAGCCGGAGGCGATAGCGACTTTGACCGAGGGCGTTTTGCGCGGTGAAAAAATGCAAACGCTTCTGGGCGTTACCGGTTCGGGTAAGACCTTTACTATGGCGAATATTATCGCGAACGTGAACCGTCCTGCCATAATTTTCGAGCCGAATAAGACGCTTGCCGCGCAGCTTTGCACCGAAATGCGTGAGTTTTTTCCCGATGCCGCGGTTGAGTTTTTTGTTTCGTATTATGATTACTACCAGCCGGAGGCGTATGTCCCCGGTAAAGATATTTATATTGAAAAGGACGCGCTGATAAACGACGAAATAGACAAACTGCGCCATTCCGCCACGTCTGCGCTTTTCGAGCGCCGAGACGTGATTATAGTCGCGTCCGTTTCGTGCATTTATTCGCTCGGTGACCCGAACGAGTATCAAAAGCAGCTTGTGTCCGTGCGTCCCGGTCAGCTTATGGATCGAAACGAGTTCATCAAGCAGCTTATCGCAATCGGCTACGACAGAAACGATATCGGATTCGAACGAACAAAGTTCCGCGTCAGAGGTGATACCGTTGACGTGATTCCGTCGAATTCGGGTGATACTGCGCTCAGAGTTGAGTTTTTCGGAGACGAGATCGACAGAGTTACGGAAATTTCCACCGTGACGGGCGAGGTCAAATCGGAGCTTCGTTACGCGGCGGTTTTCCCTGCGACGCATTACGTTGCGGATCCGAAATTTCGTGAGGAGGCGCTCGCTGAAATCGAAGCCGAAATGTACGAAAGAGCCGATTTCTTCCGCGCCGAGGGCAAGCTGATAGAGGCTCAGCGAATTGAGGAAAGAACGCGCTACGATATGGAAATGATACGCGAAATCGGATATTGTTCCGGAGTTGAGAATTATTCGCGTGTGTTGTCGCGCCGCGAGCCGGGCTCAACGCCGTACACATTGCTCGATTATTTTCCGAACGATTATTTAATGTTTATTGACGAAAGTCACGTTTCGGTTCCTCAAATACGGGGAATGAGCGGCGGCGACGTAGCGAGAAAACGCAACCTCATCGAATACGGCTTCCGTTTGCCGTCTGCGTATGACAACAGACCGCTGCGCTTTGACGAGTTCGAATCAAAGCTGAATCAGGTCATATTCGTTTCGGCAACGCCGTCCGATTACGAAAAAACGCACGCGACCGTGACCGCGGAGCAGATTATACGTCCGACGGGACTTGTTGACCCGGTTGTGGACGTTCGTCCCGTTTCGACGCAGATCGACGATGTGCTCGGCGAAATAAGAATGCGTGCTGCGCACGACGAAAGATCGCTCGTTTGTACGCTTACAACGAAAATGGCGGAGGATATCACGGATTATTTCGAAAGCTGCGGAGTGCGTGTGAGATATATTCATCACGAAGTCGATACCATGGAGCGAAATGAGCTCTTACGTGACCTCAGACTCGGAGTTTTCGATGTCCTTGTCGGAATCAATCTTTTGCGTGAGGGAATAGACCTGCCTGAGGTTTCGCTTGTTGCGATACTCGACGCGGATAAAGAGGGGTTCCTGCGCAACGAAACGTCGTTGATACAGACGATAGGACGTGCCGCGCGAAA
>CAYWAD010000104.1:0-3974 GCA_964456045.1 uncultured Lachnospiraceae bacterium | reverse complement strand
ATAGGGCGCTTGTGGAAATCAATCAGGAAAGATACGGCTTATCAAAGCGAACCGGTGTTGATTATCAAGTGTTCGATAGAAATCGGATGTCCGGTAAACCGTTGAAACTTAGCGACAAGGACGTATTCCCGGAAGGTAAGGAACGATTTAAGCTAAGTAAAAGGGATTCTGACAGAGTTCTGTACCATACGAAAATTAAAAAACGTAATAAAAAGACGAGGTAATTACTTACCTCGTGACGCACTAACAGACGATATTTAGTCCCTGTTAACTCCGCATTGCGGATGTGCTACCTTACTAATATAGTACGTTAAAGCTTAGTAGCTTGTCAAGCGAAAAACAAAAACAAACGCCAAAAGGCGAAAAAATAACTAAAAAGGAGATAACATGAGCAAAAAAGTAATAGCAATAATGCTAACAATCGTAATGGCAGTAGCCGTAGTAGCTACCGCTTCGGCATGTACGGGGGAACCCGATAAAATCGCATTGAAATCCGAGATCCTCGAACCTTCGGAAGAAGTTGAGGTCTCTATTGATAGTACACCTTTTGAGGTTGTACAGATGGAAGAAGTCCAAATGCAGTTGCTTTTTGGCGCTTCGAGTGTAGATACTTCGGCAAAAACCGCAAGCCAAACCTTGGTTGCAACGATAAGCCCGAGTACCGCCGAAAATCAAAATGTGGATTGGGAGATTCATTGGACCGATTCGACGAAAACCGAAAATATATCCGACTATCTTACCTTAACGCCTCAATCCGACGGTGCGTTAAAGGCAACCCTTACTTGCAAAAAGAGCTTCCGTTCTGTCGGTACCGCTACCGTTCAGGTTACAGCTCGCGACGGCGGAGCATATGCTCTTAGCGTTGTAACGTTTGTCGGTAATCCGGATACTATAACGATGGATAAGTCGGCATTTACTACTAAAGCTCGTGGTTCGATGACTGCATGCTATGCGCTTAGCTCTAATTCTTCATACGATATTCCCGTAACGATTAGTAACGTATTTAATGACTTGGCGGATAATATTAACGTAACGATGACATCAAGCGGTGTTGGTTCTGTTCAGTTATGTAATTATACTTACTCTTCTGCAACGACTACTAATACATGGGAAACCGATTCTTTACATAATCAAGAACTTGATGAAGATTTTTGCAAAAACTTCTATACAGCAACTTATAGTAATGGCAATCTGCATATAGAAACTAAAGGCATTGTTGAGAATTATAAAAGTGGTTCTGTCGGTTCCACAGCCGGGCGCGTATATGACGCATATAAAGATGTTGTAGCTATGTCCGGCGGAGTTTATCCTTATTTTAAGATTCAATTAAGTGTCAATGGTCATTTCGCTTCTTTAGACTTCTGGATCTACACCGGCGTCAGTTCCGTAAGTCTCGATTCTACTTCTTACGAATTTTAGATATGAAACGTCGTAATAAAAGTACATTAAAAACGATATTTATCGTTATTCTCGTGTTGTTAGTTGCTGTACTTGGGGTAGGATTTGCCGTATTGTACGTCCAAAATGACGGCGATATAAGCAATATATTGCCGAGTATAAGCGACAACAATAATGCAGAAATAACGGTTAAAATCAATAATGAAGAGTATAAATCCGGGAGTAAGCTCTTGACTCTTAAACAACGTGAAACGCTGGTTTTAACGGTTGAAAACAGCGACAATTACGACGTCGTTATAGTTCCGAGATCCAGTACGGATTTTACCTTTACCGCTGACGGTGAAGTAAAAAAGTTTAGTTCCGTTAACGAATTAACTAAGGGTTTTGACCTTAAAATAGACGGCGGAACGGTGAGTATAACGCCGTACGGCGGTATCGTATCAACGCTAACTAAAGCTCTTAATAAAGAGATCGAGCTCGACCGTACAAGCGACGAAGTTAACGAAGCTTTCGATAAAGGTCTTTATACGATAGTTATTACCAATCGTAACGGTAACGATACCGTGCTTGTCTATTTCGAAGTCTTAGAATCGGGTGTAGATCTGATTACGCTTAGTCCGAGTGAGGTTATTTTCTAATGACTAAATCATTGCTTAAAAAGGGTATGTGGGTCCCTTTGGTTCTCCTTGTAGCTTTATGCGTCATAGTTACCGCTATGGCGCATGGTGCTACTTTTGCATATGCAGAAGAGGAACCCGGGCTTGCGTTTGATAAAACCGATGTTCTTGAGGATTTGAAGTCGGCAACGATAGACGGTAAGGCGTTTAATATTAACGATTATCCTTATAACAAAGATGGTAAAGTACGCTTGTTTACCTTTATCGAGTATGCATATTCGTTTCGTCAGGACCAAATGGATAATTACGGACTGTATGTCTATTTGTATAATCCGTCTAAGAAGACAATAGATACAAGTAGATGTTATATATCTATGAACGTAGACGGCGATTATCATAAGTTTAATCTCGATTATATCAGTCAATCGACCGGGACCGCTGATAAGTTGTTCTATAAATTTAAGGTTAAAGACGTCGAAGTCAACGGGACTACCTTTAAGGACCGTGTTAATCCGGATTATCGTAGCTATGCCATATCCGAAGTGGAAGTCGTAATCGGTAAGGCTAATACTGAAAGTACAACGTTAAATGTATCTCACGAATTCGTATTCACCGGATACAGTAAGGGTTACGGAGCCGACAAAACGGCAGAAAGTACTCTTAAATCGAGTTCAAGTTCGATTGAAACGGTAGAGCTTCAAGTTAATCATACGACGTTCAGAACGAACATGAGCTCTAAGGGCAACGGTTACTATAATCAAGTAAGTACCGCGTGGTTTACAATTTCCGATGATTATTGGCTCGAATACGACTTCTTATCAGCCATAACCGCAATGTGGTACGAGTATCAGACTAAGTACATGCTGGTAACTAATTCCGAAAAGCTTTACGATGCGATGTATCCTTTACGTTGGACCACTTTGAGTGAGTATAACAACGATTATCCGACGTTGTATTACGGTCAAGATATAGTAAGTTCTAAAGAGACTAGTTACGAGTGGGTATACAACTTAAATAAAGTATCTACGCCCGGTGCATATGTCAATTATTCCAAGATATATTGCAATAATATTCCGTTTGTATTTAAGTCTGAAGCTCCTTCCGAGAGCTGGTTCTACAAGCTGTTTAAGTCGGGATTGAATTCCGGAGACGTCGAATCTACGGAAATTGCGCGATATATCACCGATTATTCGCAGAATAGTACCGAAAAACTTGCCGATGTTAAAAACGGCGGAAAGATAGCTTCTGCATTATTCGAAGATACGGTAGACGAAGGACATAAGCGCGGATTAAATACGGTAACTACTACGTTGGAAGATAAATTTGATTTGAAGAGCTATAAGTCTAATCATAGCGACTGGGAAGCGTTATTAGAGTTTGGAATTAGAAAGCCGGAGCTCGGCGGAGACTATCAAGATGTATTGCCGATATATCAAGTTACGGCAAGCGATATAGCGTTATCCGATGAAGAGTTTTCTAAGCAATTACTGGTTCACGAAGACGACGTTGCCGATATTAGAAAAGCATATAATACCGCGGTAGAAAACGGCGAAAAAGTCATATTATACCGTTTTGCGGTTACGGATTATTTCAGTCGTGAAGTATATGCGAATAAGGGTATGAGTAGTGACGAGGACGCATACATAGCCAAAGAAACGGTATTTTTTGATTTCGATATATTGTCGCTCACTTTTAATCGAGACGGACAAGATTTTGTAATTCCTGCCGTAGCAAGTCCGGTAGATATAATCGGTAAAATAGACGCGCCTCCGGAGAAAGGTAACGATCTTCCGGATTGGTTAGAAGAG
The DNA here is from genome assembly GCA_964456045.1 of uncultured Lachnospiraceae bacterium. GTDB lineage: Bacteria > Bacillota > Clostridia > Oscillospirales > CAG-272 > DTU064. Next base: position 151 of record CAYWAD010000104.1, on the reverse strand, counting down.
CTTTTAAAAAAATTAGGCGATAATGAGTGGTGGCAAAAAGTTTTAGACGTTCTTAAAAAAGTAGGCATAGCACTTGCATGTGCATTAGGTGTTGTAATTCTCATAATGATACTACCGCCGATACTCAAGGGGATAGCAAGCTTAATAAATG
>CAYWAD010000103.1:0-3982 GCA_964456045.1 uncultured Lachnospiraceae bacterium | reverse complement strand
GATGTATCAGACAAAAATCCGGCAACCATTCGGAAAGATATTTGTCAAGCGCCTTGTATTTGTCGCGATAGTTCAGCCAAAGTGATGTGAGCATATCGAGTGCGAAGCTTTTTTCATCCGCATCCGATGCTTCGTTGCTTGTGTTATCGGAAGAATCTACGCTCGGCGTATACACGTTGATGATTTCGTAAATGTACAAAAGCACATATGCGAAATCCGCTTCGAGAAAGCTTCCGCGCCTGCATTCGGAGCGCCAGTAAAAGTAATATTCGAGCTGAGGTTTCGACATTTGACGATACTGCGGCGTATACGAAAAAAACGGGACATGAGGACACGGCTTTCCTTCAATGGACTTGCACCTTACCGCATCAAAGCGGAATTGCTCGTAAAAACTGTATTTTGTGTGCCAACGTCGAATTTTCACATCTTTGATAAGCCCGTGTTCAGGGGAGTATTCGAGGATGCTTAACGCAGTCGGGCGTGTATGTGTCGGCGCGGCAGCTTTTTCTCTTGTCGGTTCGGGCTTCGGCGTTCTGACCGTGGATTTGACTTCGCGAAAACGCAAAGAAAGCAACTCGGAACCGCTTTGTTCGTCCTGCGCGCCAACCTCGATTGTCACCGGTTCCGTATCCGTGTTCGGTTGACGCATAACAGGCGGACGTTTTTTCGGCAAAAGAGAACGCAAATCCCAAAAATCGTCTCGCGATTTTTTATCGTCTCGCGATTTTTTATCGTCTCGCGATTTTTTATCGTCCTGCATAAGCTGCTCCCTTCCGCCGCGCTTGCGGCTAAAAATGTCTGTTTTCGCGCGAAAAACGTATGTTCTTGTATCATTAAATTATATCATCCCCTCACTTTTCTGTCAATAATATCTAAAGTAAGATGCATATTTTTTTGTCGCACTTGCGATAGCGCCTTGAAAGAATGCGAAATTTATTGTATAATCAAAATGGATATTTTTACGGTATTAAGGAGGTGATACTCGCCGTGAACGTTAAATACGATCACGACACAAACACGGTTTATCTTAATGTGCGTGAGCTGACAGACTTCGTTTGCCGAGGCGGAGACATCGGCGGCGGTTACGGTCTGTCCGCTAAGGACGGCGAACTTGTTCACAAGCGTATCACCGATTCCGTCGGATTGAACGTCTTAACGGAGGTTCCGCTTGAGGCGGAATTTTTGCAAGACGGGATAAGATATATTCTTTCCGGTAGGGCAGATCTGATTCACACGGGCGAAAAAACGGACACGATTGAGGAAATCAAGACCGTCTCCGGTACATTTTACGGCGGCGCGGACAGAATTCCTTCGTCTCACATCTCACAAGGCATACTTTACGCGTATATGTGGTGCAGATCCGAAAACAAAACGTCCGCAACGGTGAGAATTACATACGAGCCTAAGGGCGACGGAAAAGCGCGAAGCTTCGAGTGTCCTTTCGATATGCCGGAATTAACGCTCGAAACAAAGAAAATGCTCGCACGCTACGGCAAATGGGCGAGGTATCATTTGAGCCGCGAGAAGAACATAAAAAACGAGCTTTTGAGTCTGAAATTTCCGTACCCCGACATAAGAGAAGGTCAACGAGACTTCATGACTGCGGTCGTAAAGGCTTGTCGCCGCGGCAGACGTTCGCTCATCGAAGCACCGACGGGAACGGGAAAAACCGCCGCATCGCTCTACCCGTCGTTCAAGTCGCTGGGGGCATCCTATGTGGACAGAGTGTTTTATCTTACGCAAAAATCCTCGACTGCGGAGGCTGCGGAAAAAGCACTGGATATGTTTTTGCCGCCCTTGCCGTCGGTCAGATCCGTAACCGTGCTTGCGAGGGACAGGATTTGCCCGTACGGACGAAATGCGCTGTACCCCGGCGCGTACTGCTCGGCGGATTTTTGTCCGCGTGCGAAGGGACATTACGACAGATTGGACGGCGCGCTCGCGGAACTGATCATGACGCGCGGCAGAGGACGGCACCTAACGGCTCAAACAATAGCACAGGTTGCGGAAAAACACAATGTCTGCCCTTACGAGTTGTCGCTTGACATATCCGAGATGTGCGACGTGATCGTTTGCGATTGTAACTATGTTTTTGACCCGAAAGTGTACTTCCGTCGCTACTTTGCAGACGGTGAAGAAAACAAGCACAAGGGCGAAAAATACCTGTTTTTGTGCGACGAGGCGCATAACCTTGTCGATCGCTCGGCGGCGATGTATTCCGCGTCGCTGAAGCTTTCCACGGCTGAAAAACTGCTCGCGATGACGGACGGCGCGGATCCGGAGCTGACAGAGGCGCTCACCGCTCTGCGAGACGGAATCGTCGGTTTGCGTGCGCTCGCGGCAGAGACAATAACCGAAAACGCAGACGGAAGCGAATCGGGCTACGCGATCGAAAGCGAGCCGCAGGCTAAACTTTGTCGTCTTGCGAAAGATGCAAGCGAGCTTTGCGGAGCGCTTTTGCGTGAATTTCGACGCGAAAAAAACGCTGACAACGCCAAACGCAAGGCGTACAAGCGGATATCGCAAGCGTATGCGGAGCTTTCGGATTTCGCTTCGTCCGCGGACGCATTTGACAAGCATCACGTCACCTTTGTCGAGGTATTGGGCGGCGATATACAGTGCCGTCACCTTTGCCTGGATCCGTCCGCGCACATTGACAAATCTCTCTCTCGCGCGCATGCGGCAGTGCTGTTCTCCGCGACGCTTCAACCACCGGACTATTTTATGTATTCGCTCGGCATCGGCAAAAAGGGTGACTCGCTTGAGCTGCCGTCTCCGTACGAAAGAGACAATCTCTGCATTATGGCCGCCGACAAAGTCAGCACTCGGCTTGCGGACAGAGAAAACACCGCCGGTGAGATCATCGGCATGATATGCGCGATGGCAGAGGCGAAAACGGGAAATTACATCTGCTACTTGCCGTCGTACAAATATCTGATGCTGCTTTCCGAGGCATTTGCGCCGGTCGCGGCGCGGCATGGCTTCGACATAACCGTACAAAAGAAAAACATGAGTGAAGCCGAACGAGAGGATTTTCTTTCGGACTTTGAACCGTCCCCCACGCGCTCGCATGTCGGTTTTTGCGTTTTGGGAGGGCTTTTTTCCGAGGGTGTTGACCTACCGGGAGATAGGCTTTCCGGCGTTGTCATCGTAGGGGTCGGGCTTCCGCAAATATCTGCGGAGCTTAACCTTCGTCGGGATCATTTCGACGCTTTGTGTGAACGCGGTCACGAGTTTGCGTATATGTTTCCCGGAATGAACAAGGTGCTTCAGGCCGCCGGACGAGTAATAAGGGGCGAAAACGACAGAGGCGTTGTACTTCTCGTTGACGACAGATTCGCTTCGGGCGAGTACAGATCGCTTTTTCCGGATCATTGGTCGGGGCTTCGATACATCGGTGACATCAGATCCGAAAAAAGAATACTTTCGGACTTCTGGAATACAAAAAATAAATAATTTTCATTTTCATCTTGCAAAATCGGGCGCGATATACTATAATATAAAAGCCGCACGCGCCGATTTTGGAAATTTTCAAACTTTTAACTTGCAAATGCGGCTCCGGAAAGGATAACCAAGGAACAAACTATGGAAAGAAAAGACGTAACTTCTATCAAATCAATATGGGCATCCCCCGAAACATACGCGGATAAATCCCTTCACATTGTCGGTTGGGCGAGAAAAATGCGCGCGTCAAACGCATTCGGCTTCATCGAGCTTAACGACGGCAGCTATTTCACTAATCTGCAAATAGTTTTCGAGGCGGCAAACCTCGAAAACTACGACGAGATCGCGCATCAGAACATCGGTTGCTCGCTCCATGTTGTCGGAAAGCTCGTGCTCACTCCCGACGCAAAGCAGCCTTTTGAAATTCACGCCGAAAAAATAACCGTTGAAGGCACTTCAACTCCGGATTATCCGCTTCAGAACAAACGGCATACAATGGAATATCTCCGCACGATCGCGCATCTGCGCCCTCGCACGT
>CAYWAD010000102.1:0-4048 GCA_964456045.1 uncultured Lachnospiraceae bacterium | reverse complement strand
AGTGCTATTTTTTTGCACTTCTCAGGCTCTTACTCCGCTTCCGCTCGCTTGAATGGAAGCCGGTACTACCCTGTTTTTGATGACTTTTACGTACTCCGTTATCTCGGTATCCACATAGTCCGATGAGTTACGCACCGCAAGGTACGTTTCTGCCATTTTCGCGGTTGCGTGTCCGCTCCACTTTTTAATGTAAAATGCCGGCAAACCGAACTCATACAGGTTCGTTATGCACGTATGACGTAATATATAAGCCGGGTACTTTATGTTTAACATATCGAAGACCTTACGGTAATAATGACCGATGTAATCAGAGCTGAACGGGAATATTCGCGCACGGTTACCGCGACACTCCTTTTTTAGCATTCCGATTAACGGTTCCTCTATGGGAATATCGCGCTTACCCGATGACGTCTTAGGTTCCTTAATCTGCTTAGATACCTTATCGAAGCTGTATCTGACGTGCATAATCTTAGCTCCGAAATCGAAGCTCGAGGCAGTCAGAGCGCAAGCTTCTCCGGGACGAATCCCGGTACATAACAATAAATACGTAAGCGTTACCATCTTTCGGCTATACAAACGCCCTAGCCTCTTTCTATCCTTAATGAGCTCGAGTAAAGCTAATTGCTCTTTATGCGTTAGAGCTCCGAGTTCCTTGCTCTGACCTTTCTTATACTCAACCGACAAATACGGATTAAACGGTATCATCTGAAGCGTATACGCTTTTCGAAGACTTTCCGAGAGAACCGCCGCACACTTAGCGCGGGTGTTATCCCCGGGTATCCTACTCAAAAAGACTTGAATAGACATACCGTCTATCTCGTGAAGGTACTTTTCGCCGAAAATAGGCAAAATATGCTTACGCAAGCAGACATCGAGGTTGACCATATACGCAGGCGAAGCGGTAGGCGCTTTATAGAGCTCTATCCACTGCTTAGCCCATTCCTTGTACCTTAGCTCGGACGTCTTAGGCGCAAGCTTGCTACCGAGAATATCCACAAGTGAGCTAAGGCTCTCCGCTATCTTCTCAAACACGGCTAAATCTGTCATTTTTTACTACCTTCCTTATATCCTTTTTCGTAACCGTTTTTCCAAGCGTTGAAATCGTCTTCTTCTTTCTTATCGGCTGTCGTCTTACGCTTCATATCTGCCTTATAGATACCTTTCAACCACTTTTCAAAGCCTTTATCGAGTTCCTGCTCCGTATTGTCTTTCTTGTCCTCGAGCAAAGCTCCGGCAAAATAACTGTGTTGAGCTTTAATCTCTTTCGGACTTGCTTTTATGCCGGTAAACGATTTATAATCCTGAAGTCCCTTTCCGCTCTTTAATGCGCGTGTTTTGAAGTATTCGGAGTAGCAATCGGTAGAATATCTATCCGCATACGCTACCTTATTAAGTATATAATAGCTTGCAGAAGTACGGTTACCGTCAAGAACCCCGGATTCGAGCTCGAGCTCGAACTCGGTTATGCCGTACTTATTAATGATACGTTGCTTACGGTCAAAGCAAAGCTTTACGACGTGTTTAAGTAAATACATCGTGAGCGTATTATCTCCGCGGAAGAAGCGGTATTTATAGTAAACGTCGGAAAATCTATTTAAAATCAACGAACATATATCCGTCTCGAGCAAGCCAAAAGGCAGAACGTAACGTTCAGCGAACTTATCGACTATATTTACAAGCGTACATATCTCCCTGTTATCCGCGTTCAAGCTCTGATTACGCTGATCGTCGCTGAACACCTTAACAAACGGATAAAAATCTACCGTCGAGCTGTGGCGTATGAGCTTCAACCAACTATTGAAGCCGTCGTTCTTCTGATTCGCGACCTCTGCGTCCTTTCGGACTCCCTGTCCCTCGAGCTGGTTAAGACGTTCTTTACCTATCTCGGTAATAACAACGATACCGAACTCAAAACTATTCGCAAGCGGATTGTTTTCGTCAACGCGTTTAGTAAGCCTTGTAATATCGAAGTCAAGGTTCTTAGAGAATTTACCGCCCTCGAGCTCGTTAAAACTTGGACGTCGAATCGAATCGTTATTCCGAATCGGGAAGTTCCCTTCACTCTGTAAAACGTCGTCAAGACGTATCGGGTAGTTCGAAATAACGAAGTTTTCAGAATAATAAATGAAGAATGCCTTGCAATACGTTTCGATGACGTCATAAAACGTCAAAACCTTACTACCGTTATCGTAAAGCGCCGGCAAATAACACGGATACTCGGGATTAAGCGTAAGCTCTATCATGTTATCAGGATGACGACGGTTATACCTATCAACGCAACGTTTGATTAGCCCGGGCTCTAACATAGAAATATATCGACTCGTAAAATCTCCGCTCGAAGCAAGATTGAAGATCTCCCCGGAGTTGATTTTTTGTATCAGCATTTGCTCGAGCTCTACCCAAGGGAAGTCCGGGAAGCTCATATCACACTTATATAGAATCTCGTATGCCTTTTCGCGGAAGTTAGCTTGTGCGTCCAGTGCAAAAACGGTAGAAAGTAGCGTTTTACCCTTGCCCATTGCTCCGTTAATGAATACGCAAATCGGAAGATCGCCGACAAAACGCTTATTACATCCGTCGAGCTTGTGAAGCACCTTATCCGCCCTATCCTTACGCCAAGCATTGAAAAGGACAAGTGCTACCGTTATCCAGCCTATTATCGGAAGACCGTCGAACATAAGGCTTAGATCCAGAGCGAGCTTATACAACTGCTTAAAGAACGATACGACGTCGAACGTACACGCAAAATAGAATATATACGCAATTACCGCAAGTACTACTTGCGCGATATTGAGATTTACAATCCAGACTGCAAGCCAGATATACAAATACCACTTATACCGTGCTAAAAAATCACCGTAAGATCTAACGTAATATTTTACGGGGTAATAGACGTGCTCGAGCATTGCTTTATATGCCGTTAACGGCTTAGAGTCCTTGCCATAATCGGTGTTAGGTTTATAAAATTGTACCTTGAAGAGCTCGAAGACGGCAACGCCCAACGCAACGAATATACCGCCGAACGCCATACCAAAGAAGAATATGCTAAAAAGCACATCGAGGTAGCCCTCGAAGTTCTCGAAGTCCGCAAAACTTATCCAATACGCCTTGAAGCTTTCGGAAAAAGCGGTAAAGCCCTCTTTTATCGGGAATATTACGGCGGAATCGTTAATGACGGTAGCGGTGAGATCCCCGGGAATCCCGAAGATCGTCTTATAGTAATACGCAATAGATATCGCGACGTCGCGAACGGTTTCTTCAAATCTTACATAGCTCTGAGCATAGACAAAAGCTCCCAGAAGTGCAAATCCGAGAGTTAGTGCCAAGCACACGTAATGTCTATGATTAAGATTTTGGAAAAACTGTTTTAACTTGTTCATGCTATCCTATATTGTTCCCGGTATATACCAAATACCCTACTAAAAACGCTACTCCGATTAGGAATACTACTCCTATTACTCTGCGTGCCGTTTTCATCCGTTATATGAAATATCAACGATAGTAAAATCGAAAACATTTTCCGCAAGCCACCAATATAACGATACATATGTAAAGTCGCCATCTACATCGTCAAAAGTTGTTACTTCATAAGGGATTATCGTTACATAGCAAAGCAATTCATCGTTGAATAAAAAAGACACTACTTCATCCGCTAAAAATCCGGTAGCGCTATTATTAGGTTGTTTAGTTATAACAGAACAACCATTTGAAGAATAAAGAATTCCATCAACATTGATGGTCATTGTATAGTTACAATCTTCAAGATATGTACCGTCATATCTTATATTAGGTATAGATACCAAAGAATTCCAATAATAGTAATAATCACCTTCATCGCCAAAAACATCTTCCTCACGTATAGCGTCATAATCAGCGGTATTTACACCCTCGAGGACAGTTGCAAGAGCTTCAAAGTTATCACACTCATGACTAAACTCACTTACTCGAAAAGAGCCTATTTCTTCGTCTTTAATAGATATCCCTATCGTCAAGACGTTGTCTTTTGCGTGGCAAACGGAATTGTCGCCGTTAAGATATGCGCCTACAT